>MHZD01000053.1 GCA_001828645.1 Planctomycetes bacterium RIFOXYC2_FULL_41_27
ATACTTTTTGCCTTCTTTATAATCCGCATCCAATTTTGCCACATGTTCCATAATTTCAGGATAATATGTGTCGAGATGTTTTTCGCCAGTATCTGTCATTAAAAACACTTCAATGGGAACTAATATTGGCTGGTCTATGGTATTCCCAAGATTGTAAAACCATATGATGTATCTGACCTCTCCGCCTGTACCTTTATTATGTATATAGGTTTTGGGCGCATTCCACGAAAAATCAAGCTGGGAGGCGCTGGAAACTCTGACTATGCTTAGTAAAAGTAGTAGCAGTCCGAAAATGAAAATTTTTATTTTCACCGAATTACTCCTTCTTTTTTATTACACGAATTTGTTCTTTCTTGGTCTTTTTTGGCTCTACAACTAGCAATCTTGTTGCCTTGTAAACATAATCACCCATTGGTGTGTCGTCATTATTGGCTTCGATACCCATCGCATAAAACCTTACCGGATTGGCCACCCAGAAATCCGCAGGAGGCGCCTGCCATTTTACATGCCAGAATTTCTGTTTTATCCCCTTTTTCGTATGTGTTGCAAAGCGGCCCCCGGCTTCTACCTGTGTATCCTCATCGTCCCCAACGTTAATAAAGGTACCAACCAATCGATTGAAATAGGTGTCCTGCGCAGTAATTTGAAATCCATGAAAATCCGTATTCGTCTGTTTAAAAGATACCAGGATATCCACAGTCTCACCTGGCGCACATTTGTCTAACACAAACAACATAAACTTAGCCTTACCAGAACTAATGGGGTACTGATAATGACATCCTAAATTACCGCAGGTATACCAACCGGGAGCAGCAAATAATACGTTAAATTTATCAATCCCGGCGCCAAGACATGCTATAGGCGCACCGTCTGAACGAGCAAATGTTGAATTGCAAACTATGCCTGATGAAAACATACCCAGAATAATTATAAAACAAATGCCCCTTAATCTAACTTTCACATTTTTAATCCTTTTTACCAGATAATGTTGATTTAATCAGATCTATACCATAACTTACCGGCACACCAAAATTAGATCCACGAAATCCAGGGAAGACCCCGTAATTAACCCCGATAACCTTTCCTTTATTATTAAAAATAGGTCCCCCGCTGCCTCCAGCGGTGGTTTGCGCATCGTATACAATCCTATTTTGCATAATATCGCTTAAATGCCCTTGTGTTGAAAGCGGCCTGACCAGACCCCAATTTGATAATTCCTGCACCAAAGGAACGAACGGCATGTTAAAAAGTTGCCTTACAATCTCCGGGTCTGCCTTTGCAAAAATAGCCCCCACCCCGGCTGGATATCCTAACAATATTATGGGTTCGCCTACCACAGCACCGCGTCCTGTATAGTCTAATGCGAGAACGGGGATTTTTGCGCCTTGCATATCTATGCGAAGCAATGCAACATCTGCCTCATCAGATATTTTCTCTACCTTCAAAGGAAACGGTTCTTTAATACCGGGGAAAAATGCCCTGAATACCTCAAACCTCGGCTTTATAGTTGGTCCTAATTGGATATAATAAGGAGACGTTTCCATTTCCCACCATGGTTCGGCAATATGACGGTTGGTCAGGATAAATCCATCCGCACTGACCAGGAAGCCGGTACCTGTATATTCATTGATACCCCGTTGCCCCATGCCCATCATCGTAAGAGGCTCGCCAGTCTCTTCATCTAGAAAATAAAAGGTACCCTGTATCAGGCATATTCCGCCACTATAGGTCTTAATTATATTTTCAGCAACGAACCTCTCTACCTCAAGAACACGCACTGTTTCCACTGTCTTTGACAACCTTGTGTATTGGTTATAAAAATATAACACCAAACTACCACCGATGATAAACAAGATAGTTATTATCCCTATCTTAAAGGAATGCGAGGATTGAGTAAAAGCCTCCCACAGTAGTTGCTTAAAAAATGCCGTTGCCGTGTTAAGCCGCCCTCTTCGGGAGGAACGTGCAATACCTAACGAATCTTCCAGCATCTCAGATAAAGGTTTGCACACATCTGCTTCATCCGTTTTAATTCGAAATCGCACCCTGGGCCCACCAGCGCCAAACTCAATCAAATCACCGTCTTTCAGTACAATTTCGTTAATTAATCTATTGTTTACCTGTGTTCCTTTTACACTTCCCTTATCGCGTAATATATAATCGCATTCATTGAGTTGTATTTCGGCATGATGGCTGGATGTGTTTCCGTCGATATCCGGATCAAAACGAAGGTCATTTGAAGAGTCTGTTCCGATAGATATCTTTTCAGAAGCAAAGACTTCCGTATTGCCTCGATGGCTACCTGTTAAATGGACAAAGACGGCCTTCAAACAATGTTTTCCTTATTGTTTTATAAAAATTAGTTACAAAACGAGGCACGAAGTACTAGTAGTTCGTTCTTGAATTAGTATTGCAAATAAAAAAACAGTCGGCAGTCGGCAAACAAAAGGCAAATTGCAGGTTGAAGACTGCCGACTTTATTCAATTATTTGTATTTTTCAGGATTTTCAATCATATGGTTAAGCAATCTACCTATTTCTTCGGAGCGACGATTGTAATCATTGTAAATCGTTTTATTGATATATCCACATTCAAAGGCAAAGTCAAGCCAAACTTGTGTCTCGGTGTTTTCCATGTCAGCATCAGTCATTTTACTTACAAAATGTGCTGGATATAAGCGTTTGCGATAACCCTCTCCAATGCAAGCGCAAACAGAACGGGAAGATTTTCTTATTTGTGATGTCAGCGCATATTGTTCTTCCTTTGGAAAAGTTTTACTTGTATTGAAAATATCCATTCCAAGGGCAAATGCTTTTTTATAAACTGTAAGATTTCGGAATCCTGTTACCATTTGTTCTTAATTTTTTATCGACTGCCGATTGTCAACTGCCGACTTATTACTTATGGAAGATGTAAAAATTTTTGATATGTTATTTCAAAAACGTACTACGATGTACGATTTTAAATCCCAAATCGTACCTCCCAAATCGTAAATCTATATTGTTGCTTCGCAAGTGTTGTGAATTGATACCAATTATACAATGGCAATTTTACAAGGTCAACTTTTTAAGTTTAATTTCTCCTGAATCATCCTGAGCATCTCTGCCGCTTCTATCACATGAGGAACTGTCGTTCTGTCAGCTCCTGTTTTCTCCCATTCTTTACTTTCTGCTATATCAAATGCCCTTGATATGATGAATACGTTTGGATTACATTCTTTTGCAAATCGAATGGCTATTTGTTTGGTCCTCATATCGGGCAACGCTAAAATCAATACTGAGGCTTCATCTACATTCGCCATTTTTAAAATCTCCGGGCTGACTGCATCCCCGTAAATATAAGAACATCCAATCTTTTTTATTTCATCTATTTTTCTCGGATCATGCTCGATTATGAGTATATCGCCCTTTTCTTTTAGCTCTTTAGCCAAATAGCTTCCTGTCCTTCCATAACCACAAATAATTGTATGCCCTCTGAGATTTAATTTTGTTTCGGGATATTCTCTGTAACTCTGCACAGGCTTCCCTTCTGATAAATATTTCACAAAAGGAAGTTTGTTTATTATTTTACAAGCACACCCAGCCCTTCTTGCAAAAAAAGGCGTCGTAAGGATTGTAATCAAAGTAACAGCGATTACGGAAGAGGAAAGTTCTTGCGAGACCTGTCCGTACATTTGTCCTACTGCAAGGAGTATGAATGAAAATTCTCCAATTTGCATAATGAGCAAAGCGACCTTAGCGCTGGTTTCAACGCTATACCCAAATAATTTAATAGTGACAATCGAAGTTGTAAATTTTCCCAGCAGTACGAGCGATACTAAACCTAAAACAAGAGGGATTTCGCTAAAAACCAACATCGGATTGATTAACATGCCCGTAGAAACAAAGAAAATAACAACAAAAATATCCCGGAAAGGTTGTATTTGCACTGATATTTCTGCATTATATTTTGCTTCTGATAACGTAAATCCAGCAATGAATGCTCCTAATGCTACAGTAAGACCTACGGCATAAGTTGACAAAGGGATGCCAACCGCAAGGGCAAATATCGACAAAAGGAACATTTCTCTGTTACGTGATTTTATAATATACGTCAACACCTTTGGCAAAACCATTCTACCCACATATACGATAAAAGATACCAGCAATAAGCTCTCTACGACGGTCATTAACAGGTTTCGTAGGTTTCCTTCCTTGATTGCTTCAAAATTTGATATAAAAAATATCATCATTACAACCATCAAATCTTGCACAATTACAAAACCAGTCGTAATTCTGCCGTGCAAGGTATACATTTCTCCTCGTTCCATAAGTGTTTTCATAACAGTCATGGCGCTGCTGATCGCCAGAATCATTCCCAATAATAAGGAATTATATGTGTTCCAGCCCAAATATTTTGACAGGAAAAACCCCAACGATACCATTACAACAACCTGAACTGCGTTCCCCAGAATGGAAATCTTCCATATCGTCTTTAATTTCGGAAAGTTTAGTTCTACTCCTTTCACAAACATCAATAATGCCACGCCCACCTCTGCCAAGGCCTTTACTTCGTTTAGATTTTTTATCAACTGGAATCCATATGGGCCGATTAATACCCCGGCAAAAATGTAAGCCAGGACAATGGACTGCTTAAATTTGTGTGCAATAAATCCAATGAGAAAGGAAGCGGTTATGATTATTGCGATGTCAATAATTAAAGTAAGTGATTGTAGATCATGCATGTTTATATTTCCACTATAACTACTCAGCATATTGAGTAACTTAATTTTAATAAATAACATATAACAAGAAATAAAAAATGTTTAAGTGCTTTTTTACTTTTTAATTATTCATTTCTTGTTATATGTTATTCATTTCTTTTGTAGTCAAAAATAACGCCTGCTGAGCAGTAACTTTCCACATAAAAAGTAATAGCGCTATCCCAACCTGATAAAAAAATAGCAAAAACAAGTTAGCGCTTATGGGGGTTATGGGAGGGGGTGAACTGTTACGCCTTAACTACGATAACATGCGTCTTTCAGCACGGCTATAAAAGGCAGATTTCTATATTTGTTATTGTAGTCCAATCCATACCCGACAACAAAGTCATCACCGATGTCAAAACAGCAATATTCGGGTTGGATATTAAAGCGTCTCCTGCTTGATCGGTTCAAAAGAACACAGCTTTTGAGAGTTCTGGGTTTGTATTTCCTTATATCATCCAATACCCTTTTCAAAGTGCTTCCCGTGTCGGCAATATCATCGATCACCAACACATGTTTACCCTCTATGTCGATCTTAAATTGACGATTGATCTTTGTTTCTGTCGTTGGGAAAGTAGACTCTCCGTACGTAGCGGCATCGATAGTATCCAGTCTGATAGAAAAAGGAATCAACCGAATCAAATCCGCAAGAAACACAAGACTTCCATTGAGGATCGCAATGATTGTCCACTCTTTGCCTGTATAATCCGAAATCAATGTCTTCGATAATTCAAGGAGTTTATTTCGTATCTGCTCTTCGCTGATTACAATCTTCGCAATATCTTTTTCCACTTCATCTATCCTCCATTTAATTCAATTGTATAGGAATTTTCATTTTTTTAAGCGGGTTATACGATGTATGGCATAGAGAATCCCCCTTAGAAAAGGGGGTTAGGGGGTTGTAAAATAGCCCAGAAAAAGCACAACCCCCTGAATCCCCCTTTTTTAAGGGGGACTTAAACGGAATAACTTGTTTAGTTTTATTATTTCGATTTATGGGTACTATGGGCTTTAATTAGTTTCTTTGCACGAAAGGTTAGATACCAACTGATGCCTATCGCTATAGGTACAAAAATGGCTTTTAATGTGGTTACTGAGATGTTAATGACGTGACTAGCCTCCAAACTTTCAAAGACAAAACCAAACAAATGAATGGTATAGTACGAAAGAACTATCACCGATAAACTTTCTACTGTACGTTGCATCATTATCTGTGTCTTTGTCGTTTCATCCACGCTCCGTTGAAGTTCCAGGCTCTGCTCCTGCAAAATGAGGTCTATTTTTGTGCGCAACATGGTAATCAAATCCCCCATTTCTCTCCGTATGCCATCGATACGAATAAATAATCGCTGGTATTGATCCCCAAGAGTATCCGCCTTTTCCAAAAAAAATCTGGAGAGCGTCGGATAATTAAACCCACCTTCGCTTTCCCCCCAATCCTTAAATATTCTTCGTATCACATCCCTTTTCAAGAGTGTGTCGTTCATACGATGCCGCGATTCCTCAGCAATGCCAGAGATATCACCAAAGTTATTGCTTAATCCATGCAGCCACCCTTTTAGCGCTTCTGGAAGGGATTTTGGTAAATTCATACTAATGATACGCATCTTGGACACAATGGTAGATTCTAAAATATCCAGTTTGTCCATTGCTAAAATATATCGTTGTCTTTCCACACTCAATAGTTGATAATTTGTTTCCAATGCAACAATCTCTTCGACAATCCTATCGAACATCTGATCATCCCGTGATATAACAAACGTATCTTTCCCCGTTCCCTCCACCTCAAAACCTGCTGCAACTTTGTACTTGTCATAAACATGGCTCATATATCTTTGTCCGGGCAAAAGGAGTTGCAAGTCTTCTTTGGTGTAAGCCACGCCCGGCACAATCAGGTAACACTCAAAGAGCTTGTTTTTATGTTCAGGAACATTTATTTTTTGAAATAGTTTTTCTCCATTCAATAATTTTTCATTAACCGACTCACCTGCAATTTGATATGTATATACTTCAGTATCCTGTCTCAGTTTTATAATACACTTCGTATCGTCAATAATCTTACTTACACAAACTGTATCTTCATTCCACTGAACAGCCGAAACCTGTGCATCCAGGCTACTAGCCATTCTTAAAAAGCCGTCTCTCGCTCTATTTTTATCAGACGCATCCTGCATAAAACCAACGACCTTTATGTGAGTTTTAAGCGGGATTGCAGGCGCTTCAGCCACAATCTCGGAAACTTTCTCTGCAACATATACTGCTCTCTTTTCTCCAAGTTCACTTCTTTCCCTTGAATCAGACACATACTGGGGGAAAGATGTGCCGCCTGAAACGTAACGATCCGATACAAATAATGAGCAATAACACCTGCCGTTCTTTTCAACGTCCAAAAAACAATAAGAACACGGGCAGACAATGTCGCAATCCAATTGATATTTTCCCGTAGCCAAACGACAGGGACACGCCTTATACCCATAGCGTCTCTCGTTTTTAACCAGTCCCACAAGAATTTCTTCAACTACCTTTTCATCAGGATTAATTGTATAACCGTGACTTTCTGCCTCTCGTAACAACCATTCTCGCATTTTTTGGATAGCTTCTTGGTGCTCTTTATCCTCTAAAGAAAAACCTCCCTCGACACCACGTTCTTCTAATTTAATACTTTCGCGTTCTTCTTTTTGGGAAGGTAACTTTAATAACTGGCGTAGCCTTGACTCGTGGAAACCAATTACACAAGTACCATCAATATAGGTTACGGGAAATGATCGTTGTTTGCTGAGACGATAGGATTCTTCAATGGCCTTTTCCTGCTCGGTTCCGGACAACAAATCTACAACAATGGATCTGTAATTTACTCCATGTATTTTTAAAAATGTCTCAACCTTATCACACCAATG
>MHZD01000054.1 GCA_001828645.1 Planctomycetes bacterium RIFOXYC2_FULL_41_27
CTTGCCTGAAATCGAGGCGTGCACGTTTGCAGAAACAAATCCCTGTGCTTCACCAACCAGTTGGCCTTTTTTTACCATATCTCCTTCTTTTACAATCGGCTTGCAGGGTGCGCCGATGTGCTGACTCATAAACAAATAAACGGCCTTTGGAAGCGGAGCAGATACCTCTCTCTTCCCCTTCGTAAGGAGTTTTCCAGCATCTTCAGGATGTATACCACCGACAAAGGTTTTTAATCTTGATTTAACAAGGGTCGACATGGTAAAAACTTTTAAAGATTATCGATTGCGTTTAAAGAATTATAAATCCTACTGTGAAAATCCCCCTGAGTCCCCTTTAACGAAAGGGGACTCAGGGGGATTTTTAATACTTTTACTGTAAAACTATGAGAGCTTATCGCAAAGCACGATCAATCTGGCGTATAGCCTGTTTAAGACGAAGTTCATTCTCTACGATCGCCAACCGCAGGTATCCCTCGCCATTTTCTCCAAAAGCTGCACCAGGGGCAACGGAAACCTCGGCTTCATTCATAAGTTTATAGGCAAAATCTACGGAACCCATAGATCGCCATTTTTCAGGGATAGGCGCCCACACAAACATGGATGCCTTTGGTTTCTTGACATTCCATCTGATACGGTTCAGACCATCGCAAAGCACATCCCTTCTGTTTTGGTAAATTCCTGCCTGCGCTTTCGTATATTTGTTGGATTCTCTGAGTGCGATAATTGAGGCAATTTGTACTGGTTGAAATATACCGTAATCATAATATCCTTTAACTTTTGCCAGGGTACCGACGAGGTCTTTGTTTCCCACGCAAAATCCCAATCTCCAGCCAGCCATATTAAATGATTTAGACATAGTGTTGAATTCTACGCCAATATCTTTAGCACCCTTGACCTGTAAGAAGCTGGGAGGCTTGAAACCGTCGAATGCGATTTCACAATAGGCAAAATCATGGACGATAATAATATTATATTTCTTGGCAAATGCCACAATCTCTTCAAAAAAACCTATTTCAACGGTAGCGGCAGTGGGATTATGGGGAAAATTCAGAATGATTATTTTGGGCCGTGGGATAAGGCTTTTGGCCGTATTCATTAAGTTTGGTAAAAACTTTTCGTCTTCTGTGAGCGGCACGCTTATTACGTTGCCACCAGCAAGATTTACGGCATGAATGTGAATGGGAAATGCCGGATTAGGAACTAAGGCAGTTTCTCCGGGATCTAGTAATCCCAGGCACAGGTGAGATATCCCTTCTTTTGATCCGATGGTGCAAACTACTTCTTTTTCCGGATCGAGGGTTACATTAAACTGCTTTTCGTAATATTTGGCAACTTCACGCTTGAGATTGAACAAACCGGTGGCAGAAACGGTATATCTGTGATTTCTTGGATCCTGTACAGCCTCGCATAATTTTTGAATGATCGGTTGGGGTGTAGGATCATTTGGGTTCCCCATGCCAAGATCAATAACGTCGATATTATTGCGCCGTTTTTCGTATTTTAGGGCATTTAACCTCCCAAATAGGTAAGGAGGCAACTGCTTAACCCTGTTGGCAATATTAATTACAAAATCTTCGGGCATTATGTCTTTTCTTTAGAATCGAATTGTATTATTTACAAAAAAACCTTTTTGGATTTAACTACTTATTAAGCTGATAAAAAGTTGTTAGAGAATTTAATCGGTAGTCAGACTTTTCGTGATCGAAGCATTTTCTATAAGGCTAATCAGCCAAGCACCCAGTCTTTCTTTGTAATGCTGGTTCCTGGCAATCTTTTCCAACTCTCCCCGAACAGCCTTGAAACCCTTGTTACTTGAGGCCTTTTTATCAGTGATTTTAATAATATGGTAACCATAATCTGTCTTGATAATATCACTAAGTTCACCGACCTTTAAATGTGCGACCTGCGCTCCGATACCATCCTTTGGGCTAAAAGGCTGCATCTTGCCGCCCCGTACTGCTGAGGCTCGATCGATAGATTCGTTTTTTGCCAGGGTAGGAAAATCGGCGCCTGATTTTAATTTTTTGAGCGCCTCTTCTGCCTCCCTGCGTGTTTTGAAGACGATCTGGCTGGCCTCGATCTTTTCACCATATACCTCGTCGTATATTTTTTGTAGTTCTTCTTCCGTGATGGTAATTGTTTTTTCTATAGCCTTTTCGGCAAGGAGTTCAACCTCGGACTGTTTCCTCATCTTTTTGGATAACTTTTCCTCAAGTTGGGCAAGACTGCTATCAACCTTGGCTAATTCCTTCTCAAGATCCGCCTTGTCTTTTATTTGATAGGCACGCATTAAACTTTCGATTTCAGTGTTAATGAGTTTTTTTAGATGTGCTTCTATTTCCGCACTTGTGACGGAGATTCCTTCTTTTTTTGCTGATTGGTAGATCAGTGTTCTTCGTATAAGCACATCTAGTGCATCTTCTCCGTACGTATCAGTCAATAGGTTATAAAGTTCCTCCCTGGTGATTTTTTGTCCGTTTACAATTGCTACGACGTTTTTATCGGTGATAATTTTCGGTTCGTCTTTTATGGGTTTGGTAGTATTTTTCACTTCCCCAAAGATTGTTTGGTTAAAAAACAATCCTGCAGAAATTGTTATAGTAAAAAGAGTAACACATACATAAGTTTTCATTATAGTCCACATTTCTATTAAAAAGAGTTATAGTAATACGAAAAAATGTATAACATTGATTTTGAATTATATCACAGTTAAAATTACAGTGTCAATGTTTTTTGGTTTAATATGCATGGCGGAGGGTATGAAGTGACGGCGATTATACTTGCAGGTGGGAAAAACCGAAGAATGGGCTCGAATAAAGCATTTCTTAAGTATGGCTCTACAACATTCATCGAACATCAGTTAATGATGCTTCGTAAAATTTTTGATGAAATCATCCTGTCTGCTAATGATGCGAAAGCCTACGCCAGCTTGAAATTACCGATTGTATCCGATATAGTACCAGGAAAAGGTCCACTGAGTGGTATTTGTGCCGGACTGAAACGCGCTACAAGTTCTCATGCTTTTGTTATTGCCTGTGATATGCCCTTTATTAATGAAAAGCTAATTCTTTACCTCAAAAGTCAGATAAACGGTTATGATATAGTTGTACCAAAGACGAGTCGCGGGCTGGAGCCTATGCATGCCTTTTATTCCAAAAATTGTATACAGCCGATGTATCGCTGCCTTGAGGAAGGGAGATTGAGGATCATTGACTCTTTCTCAGATGTAAAAGTGAAGATCGTCGATGAAAAGGAATTCGCGGGATTGGATGCATCTATGCTATCCCTTATCAACCTGAATACTCCCGAGGAATACAAAAAATATTGTAATAGCGATTAAATACTTTATCTGCGGTTTATCTTTACAAATAAGTCAAGTTTTAAAAGTGCCCCTGATTTTAGAAGCATTCAGCGGCCAGCCAGCAGCTTATGCCCAAGCGCTGACTACTGATAGCATAGGGATTAACAATAAATAATCTGAACAAGTTTGCTGTCCGACACTTTGAAGATCAGGCACTGTCAGGGCTAATCCCCGTTTTCACGAGGACAAGAGCCCAATTCAGACTTGTCCTCGTGAAAACGGGGATAAAAGACCGTCACTAACCCCAGCCTTAAGGCTGGGGTTAGTGGGTACACGTCCTAACGGGGCTTTAGCCCTGATGGCACAGCGATATGAAATTGTTCGTGTTATTTATTGTCAATCACTTATGATCTTATTTAATTGTGAAATCTGTGGTTCCAAACTCGTTTATCGGTCTGAGGCTTCGCCTCGCTAGTTTTATCAATTGCACAAGGAAACAATGAGTTTATTACCTGATCTGTTTATACAAAATTGTGGTCAATTGCTGACGGCTGCAGGTGCATCTCAAATGCCTAAAACATTGCAAGGTATGAATGATATCGGGATTATTTTGGATGGCGCTGTTGCTATAAAAGATGGGAATATTATTGACGTTGGAACGACCAGGCAACTTGGAAAAAAGTATAACAGAAAAGGCGTACATATTATCGATGCCTTGGGGAAGGTTGTTTTGCCTGGATTTGTGGATTGTCATACTCATGCTGTTTTTGGCGGCGACCGTGCGGGAGAATTCGTCCAACGCATTCAGGGAGAGAACTATGTAGAAATTTTAAAAAAAGGAGGTGGAATATTAAGTACCGTTAAAAAAACCCGTAAATTAACGCTCGAAAAACTTGTAGAGGTTTCTAAAAAACACCTCGATACCATGCTTCTACAAGGTACAACCACGGCAGAGATCAAGAGTGGCTATGGACTCAACAAAAAAGATGAGCTAAAAATCCTTAAGGCCATACAATATCTCCAAAAAACACACCAGATAAATATTATATCTACTTTTTTAGGAGGCCATACAGTACCTGCTGAATATAAATCCAATCCTAACGCCTATGTTGATTTAATATGCAATATGCTGCAAGAAGTAAAACCTTATGCAACCTTTTGTGACGTCTTTTGTGATGAGGGAGGCTTTGATGTGCAACAATCTGAAAGGATGCTCAGTGCCGCTAAAAAGCTGGGTTTCAGGCTGAAGATTCATGTCAATGAATTTAAGGATATCGGGGGTCTGCCACTGGCTATTAGGTTGTGTGTAACGTCAGCTGACCATCTTGACAATATCAGACATCGTGATATATTAAAATTAAAAGAGAGTGGAATTATTTGTGTGCTGCTGCCAGGTGTGCCCTTTTTTTTAATGAAGGACAATTATGCGCCGGGAAGAAAAATGATAGAAGATGGGTTGCCTATTGCACTGGCAACTGATTTTAATCCCGGCACCTGTCCCTGTGAAAATATACAGATGATAGTTACGTTAGCGTGTCTCAAGTTGGGTATGACACCAGCACAGGCTATCAATGCTGTCACAATAAATGCTGCACATGCCGTAGGAATGGCGGATCGGATTGGAAGTATAGAACTCGGTAAGCAAGCAGATATGATAATCCTAGATATCCAGGATTATAATCAAATACCTTATTATTTCGGTACAAATCACGTAAAAAACGTATTAAAAAAAGGAACGCTGATTGTTGAGAATAAGCAACTCGTTGATCTTCGTTAGCAATGCAATAACAATGCTCATTGTATATAAGGGAGAAACGCAATCTCCTCTGATATAAATTAACCTTTACAAAAAACGGAGGAAACATATGAAAAGTAAATATTATATGTTCGTTCTTTTTGTATGGTGTCTTTTGGTAAATGGGTCATCTTATTGTATAGCCGAAGCAAAGAAAAAGGCGGAATCTGTAGTATATGGAGTGACGATAGTAGCAATGGATGCTCCCTTACGAGCCACTATTGGGAGAAAAGTCTTTGTCGAAGTGCTTATTGGCAACGAGCGGACAACAAAGGTGACCACTATATTGACAGTAACCTGTCCTACAACAAAACAACAAATAGGCCGTGAGGCTGAAACACTGGATAGCCTGTCTTCTCAGAAAATTGTATATAGCTGGAATACCGAAGGACTAAAGGAGGGAACGTATGTACTAAGGGCAGAACTGCAGAAGGTATCTGATGAGACAGTTATTGATGACAATGTAAGGCAGGTAGAAATCCTTTTAGAGCGTTAGTTACTTTGCTTTTTTAACCGTTCGTATTTAGCAAATTCGTTGTCGGCTTCTGACAGCATGCCTTTCTTTTTGTAAGCAAGCCCCAGGTTGTAATGTACATTGGCCATATTCGGTTTAATAGCTGCAACTTTTTGAAACTCCTTTATAGCCTCATCGTACATGCCTTTTTTGCCATATTCAATACCCTTCTCGTTAAGCTTTTTTATATCTACACCACTATCAACTTCGCTTTTTCGTTCTTCAGTTATTCCCCCTGCAGACACTACTGGAGGAAAGGACTGAACAGAAGAGGTATCTTCTACATTCTGGATAGCAGACGTCTTCTTAGCAGCTGTCTTTTGTGCTGTGATCTTGGGCTTAGCACTGGCTTTTTTTGCCGCCACCTTTGTTTTTTTAGAAGAGGTAGCTACTTTAGATTTGCTGGACAATTTTTTATAAGCAACTTCTAAGGATGCGGCCCTTTTCTTTAGTTTAACGTGTTCTTTTTCCAACGTAGATTGTTTTGCCTTCATTTGTGTATATGCCTTGTTTAGCTTGTCCTTCTCAGACGCAAGCATATTGATGCGCCCTTCGAGGTTTTGGTTCATTGCTTCAAGGTTATCTGTTTTTTGTTCTAATCCATCAATCGTCTGGCAAAGCCCTGTACGTAATTGATACATCGCACTTTCCTGAAACCACTCCGTTGGATCATTATATTCGCAGTGGGCTGTTTTGAGGTATGCAACTGATGCCACCGATATCAAAGGAACTATAAGGGCTACATATTTAATTATTTTTTTCATTATTTTCTTCCTCCTGAGCTATGTAGGGGGTGAAAAATATTCGCAAGGTTGATTTTTAGATATATTACATCTAAGAATTGAATTTGCAAGTATTTTTACTCATTTTTACAAAATATTTATAACATGGACGCACAGTCTGTTTATGAGGTAATTGGTTTTTTACATTGACTTCTTTTGTAAATATCAATATCATTTATTTCGTTAAAACAAATATTCCTACTAACCCTTTTGGAGTATAGGTAGATGAAAAACCCAAAAACCAGGAAGAGCCTTTGTTTCGGATGTAATTATGCGATTATCTTGGATGGTAAAATTGCTTTTTGTAATATACTCATGCGTAACGCGTCATACAAGTCGTGTACTGCGTTTGAACGTAATTGGCAGATAAACGATATCGTTCCGGAAAAAACGAAAGAAAGAAAAAAAGATCATTAAAAAGTTTTCCTGTCCCTTTATTCCTGACAGTAAAAACAGTATAAAGAACGGTGGTTCAAGAACGGTTTGCTGTGTGCTACAATTCAAATAAAAACGGGATAATGTTGCATGACATCATCCCTTTTTTATTGACTAGATTTTCAATACATGCTAAACTTTGTAAAATTTTAACTTTATATTATGAATGAACAGGATACATTGGCTCTTTTATTATTTATTGTAATGCCTCAATGTCGTTTCAAAAAGCCATGTAATGCAAATGCACGAAGAACACAAATTTAGTCGCTTTAGATGTATTATTTCGCAATTCAATTCATGGAGAAGGGAATGAAAGCAGAAGAAGTCGCTCAGTTTAAAAAACTACTCCTTTCGCTGAGAGAAAGGCTAGTAGGGAAGGTAGATGTTATGCAAGGAGAGACATTAAAGAAATCCAGGCAAGATGCCTCTGGTGATCTATCCAATGTTCCGATTCATATGGCAGATGTGGGTACGGACAACTATGAACGTGATATTATGATAGAACTCATACAGAATGGAGAAGAAGGTGTCCGCAGTATAGATACTGCCTTAGAAAAGATTGAAGAAGGCGCTTTTGGTATTTGTGAATTATGCGCGAAAAAAATAAATAAGGAACGACTCAAGGCAGTGCCTTATGCAACACTATGCATAGATTGTCAAAGGGAAGAGGAGACTGATAACGTTTAAAACACGTTTATGAAAAACACTGCTATCTTTGTTATTGCCGCTGTGAGTGGTGTTATTATCGACATTGTATCAAAGTCGGTGGTTTTCTCTAAACTTGATGAATTTGGGAAATTAATTGTAATCCCCGGGCTGTTAAATATATTACGAAGCAAGAATGAAGGCGTTGTTTTTGGCCTATTTCCAGGCAAAACCAGCGCCTTTATTGTTTTTTCAGCGATAGCAATTGCAGTAATTTTATTTATTTACATTAAATCCGATAAGACAATTTTTATATCAAACCTCGCATTAGGGCTCGTTCTGGCTGGGGCAATCGGGAATTTGTGGGATAGGATATGGTTCAGGTGTGTTCGGGATTTTATTGATTTGCATATTGGCGACAAATACCACTGGCCTACCTTTAATGTTGCAGACAGCTTAATCTGCGTTGGAATATCAATTCTAGTATTTACATCCTTTTCTACGCCAAAACCCAAAGAATCTACTTAACGACCGTTTTGTGTAAGGTCGCGATACCTTTTTAACAAGTCGAGCGTTAGTTTTCCGGGCTTTCCTGTACCGATTGTTCGTCCATCAATCTTCACAACGGGAATAATCTCCGCAGCTGTTCCCGTTAAGAAACACTCATCGGCAATGTACAAATCATATCGGGTCATTAATTCTTCTCTAACCTGAACCCCCATCTCAGTAGCCAATTTCATTACAACATTCCTGGTAATACCAACTAATATTCCTGCGCTTGATGGAGGGGTTCGAAGGATGTTATTTTTAAAAATAAACACATTATCGCCGGCACATTCCGCCACATAACCATCCTTATTAAGCATTAATGCTTCTCCGGCCCCTGCCTGAATAGATTCGACTTTTGCCAGAATATTATTCAGATAATTAAGAGACTTGATCTTTGGATCGAGGGCAGAAAAATGATTTCTGATCGTGGTGACGGTTACAATGTCGAGTCCTTTTTCATACAGTGCCTTTGGGTATAACTCTATCGTATCAGTGATAATTATGATCTGCGGTGTTGCACACTTGTTGGGATCTAATCCGAGTTTTCCGACACCTCTGGTAACAACAAGGCGGATATAAGAATCTGCCAAATTATTGGCTTTCATGGTTTTTTTGATAGCCTCTGCCATTTCAGCCTTTGTTATGGGTATCTTAAGAGAAATAGCCGTCGCGGAGTCGTAAAGTCTGTCCAGATGTTCGTCCAGCGTAAATATCTTTCCATTATAGGCGCGTATCCCTTCGAAGACCCCATCACCGTAAAGCAGTCCATGGTCAAAAACCGATATCTTGGCATCTTCTTGCGGAACGATTTGACCATTTATATAAATCTTTAATCCCATCGCTATAATAAGTGTTCCTTTCTTTCCGTTTCTATTCTAAAATGCATCCATCTACAATCCTTACAACCCGCCCTGCATGTTTGGCTATTTCCTCGTCGTGTGTAACAATTACAACCGTTTGATTCGATGTTTTATTCAGATCCCAGATCAATTCCCGAATCTCATGCCCTGTCTTCGTGTCTAAATTACCCGTAGGTTCATCGCATAACAGCAATTCAGGGTTATTAACTAATGCCCGGACGATTGCAACTCTCTGTCTTTCACCGCCTGAGAGTTGCGATGGTTTATGAGTTAATCGATCTCCCAGCCCAACTCTTTCTAATAATGAAACCGCCCTGTTGGTATAATCTTTATTTTCCGCCTTCCGTTTTGGGAACCCACCTCCAATGAAGCCTGGTAAACGAACATTTTCCAAGGCAGTAAAATCAGGCAAAAGATGGTAAGACTGGAAAACAAATCCGAAAATACGGTTTCGCATCTCGGCCTGTTTTTTTGCGCTTAATGTATTCAGATTTATCCCTTTGTATACGACTGCGCCGGAGGTAGGTGTATCTAAAATCCCCAGGATATGTAACAGCGTACTTTTACCGGCGCCTGATGCACCTACGATTACTACAATCTCTCCCTTTTCTACGGATAAGTTAATTCTCTGCAAGACCGGTAATGTGCGTTCACCATTCGAATATTCCTTGTATATATCTATCGCCTGTAATAGGCTGTTATTTGCAACATTTGTATCTGTCATTTTGATATGTGAATTAACAAATTTTTGCGTAAAATATATCACACCTGTAAGTATTAGTCAAATACTTATTTATGAGTTGTATGTATTTCCAAATATTTGTATCTATCCTGATATTCTTTGTTTTTATCAGTATTTTCAAGGCTTTCAAGGAAATTCAATTCTTGTTTGTTTTACCTGTTATGATATTTTTTATAATATTGTGTGACATATACAGGTGGGATGATGAATTTTGAGGTATGCACTAATATATTCGTTATGCCAAAAACAAAAAGGGTTACCCTTGGGGTAATTATTTAGTAATGCACATATACAGTACTAAACGCTTTCAGAAGTTCACCATAATTTTTAAAAGTGGAATTTTAATTTGACTAACATTGTTTTTGGCGTTCTGTCTAATGAGAAACCAATACCGAAGATTCCGACTTGATCGAATAAAGTATCTATCGGTAGAGCCGAATTCGTTGGGGTAGATAATGAATTTCAGAACATACGAGCAGGTTAGAATGGAATAGTATCCATAGTGCAACATTAGCCATGTGGCTTTGCAGACCGGTAGACATTGGAGACATCGGTGAAATATTGATGTTCTGACGGACTTCCCGCCGCTGATGCGGGGCGTTGGATTGAATTTGAGGCATGAAAAACTAATTTTAAGAAGGTCTTGCGGAAGAGAAAGGGTCACACCATAATCCTAAATAATTGTTATTGAAATTTGTCATGACAAAAGATTTGCTATTCGTTGGATTAACACTGACAACTGCCAACTAAAAACTGTCAACTGACCACTGACCGCTGACTTCTAATAATTGACATCTGCGTGAATATAAATGGAACTGTTACAATTATGGGATGTTTTCAAGATTATGTATGCAATCCCATATAAATCTTAATCCACCCTGCAAAGATACAAAGAGATTGTATACACCCGTGGGGTGGATTAAGGCACTGGTTTTTGCTCCGAATCCACCATTAACCTAAAATTTGTTCAAGAAAATATCTGAATACCATGCCTCAACCTTACCATGCTTGCGGTCGGCGTTGGTTTGAATGCCTACATAAATAATTTTCGGTGGTTCCTCACCAAATTCCTGCATATAGTCCTGGTAATGGTTCACCTTGTAACTGAGCCATTTGCCCGCGTCTTGCGCTCCGCTTTGTACGACAATCATTTTTGCTTTAGCCTCACAGGGATTATCAAATCGTTCGCCCACAGGTAAGTTATTTCCATATACGTAGATTATTATCCTGTACCAGTACGGTACAGAGAGAAACGTCTTGCCATACACAACACATACGGCTGCTGGATAATCATCACCGCCTTCTTCTTTTTCCCTGCTCTCTGGTATTATAGTAGATATCTTCCAGTTCCAGCTCAAAAAGGGATATGCTTTCGGATTCAGACGGACTGGCTTAAAGATGATAGCGCCGTTATCGTTGGCATTTACATACAGCGTCTTTCTGCCTTCCATTTCCACGATCCTGGGCATAATCCTGTTTTTAATCTCTCTGCAAATACCCTTATGGGTCTTCCAGCCTAAAGGCTCACCCTTGGCCAGTTCCTTGCTACTGAATTCAGTAATAGGAAAATAATCTTGTGAATACATTTTAGAAGTGAATGTAAATGGACAAAAGAAAAAGATGGTTAAGATTACGTATCGCATGAAAAATCATTCTACGGTATTAGGCTGCCTTTGGCAGCGACTTGTAAGCTCCCCTCTATAAAGAGGGACTGGGAGTATGTTCAACTCGTTCCCATGCTCTGCGTGGGAATGCAATACTTGACGCTCCGCGTCCTGTTATAATTCATACGAGTCTATTGCCAAAACCGAATGATCATCCTTCAAGTAATTTCTGGCGCTTGAATAAACCCAATTTATAGCATCATCAACATACCCTCTTCTTACAGGATTGTTGTGAATATAATTTATTTTTTGTCTCATCATTTCTTCTGATTGTATTCGTTGTGGATGAAACCCTTCCTGCCATAATTGATGAGTCCTATCTGTCTTAAAGTGCTTCTTTTCCTCTTTTAGCTGCTCAAGCAACCATGTATTGTTTTTGTCTTTTGAAATATCAATAATCTTTCTCGCAGTATAAGATTTGAATCGTCCAATATGTTTGCTTAAATCTTCTGAGCCCGCAATCATGTGTATGTGATTTTCAAGAATAACATACGCATATATTTTCAATGACCCATCTTCTTTTAAAAATTGAAGGCTTTCTATTGCTATATCAAACATCGGCCGGGATATAAAAATCGGAATCCAGTTAACAGTGGTGCAGGTAACAAAATAAGGGCAGATGTCATGAAAGTGTTTATACCGGCTTCTCATTTTCTACTATCCGCATTATATGCTGACGCAGAGCGTCATATCTTCCGTTCCCACGCAGCGCGTAAGAACGAGGAGCAGCGTGAGAACGAGGAGTATCTCATAAAGAATCTTCCTATTTCTGTGCCTCTGTGTCTCTGTGGTGTTAACGTTTCTTGTTAGTCTGAAGCCTTGTTTCTTTAGCTCTTATATGAAAGAAGAAATGATTCTAATTCTTGTGGCGATTTATCGAGCGTCTCTCTTACTTGTTTCAGGAAATCGTAGCTTGCATCGATCTTGTCCTTCAATATCAACTGTATAATGAGGATGCTGCTGATCTTCTCGATGAGCTTATCGGCGTTAGGTACGTTTAAACTAAAAATCTTTTCCTTGATTTCGAGCTTTTGATAAAGCAGGTCTACGGAAGGGGTCAGTGTGCCCGTAAAGTCGTCAAACAGGGCATTTTCCTTCTTCAGTTTCAGTACGTTAGCGGCTGAATCAATAACGGTAACCGTCATGGGCGCAGGCCCACAGAGGTAAAACGCTATATTCGGGTCGGGAGGGAGATATTTTCTCAGGAGCGGCCCGATGAAACCAACCTGGCCTTTCCACTGGTTTCCCTGTTCGTCCACAAGCCCCTGTTCTTTGATAATCTGCCTGTCTGCCTCAGAAACATTATAAAAACATTTTTTGTCCACATCGTTCATTTCAGCAGGATTGTCTCCCCGAAATGCCCCGGAAAGTACCGGTACAAATTTGAAATTAGGATTCGCTCGTTCCCACTTTAGCCACTTGGGTAAATAGACCGTTGGAATATCCTGGAATCGTCTTTCACCTAAGAAAAATATGGCATTGTCTTGTCTCCCTTCCTGAAACCATTGCTCTAAAAGTGCAAGGATAGGCGCCAAACCAGCTCCACCAGCGACAAATACGGCGGTGTGCGGTTGTTCTTTTAACATAAAATGGCCATACGGTCCTGTGAAACGTATCTTTTCGCCGAGGAAAAAATTCCACAGGTTTTGTTCCTGTATATAATTATGAATACAACTAGGCCCTATGCAGGGAGGACCGCCCTTCTCCAGAGGCATGCATGGATCCACTGGAGCCATACGAACGATGAGTTTCAATAGGTCTGGTTCTACAGAAGCAAGAGAATAGCCCCTGTACAACGTTGTACCTGGCACATAGGGAACGAACTCTTTACCTAATTTGCTGCATGCTTCCTTTATCAAGTTCCCATATTTTTTATAATGTTCTTCTGCAAAATCGTCGGGAATGGCAAGCTGGATATACTGACCGGGCTTGTATTGAATGGATTTTGACGGTTTTAGCCACATCTCCATCTTATCGCTGGTAATGGGTATCTTCTTAATCACTCTGGCTGAGTATTTTTTAACATGCAGCGTGTCCTTGGGCAGATACAGACTCACATCCTTCTCAACCCTGACCTGACATGCCAATCGCACATATCCATCACCAATCTTTTGATCCAGGAATTTCCGGGCAGTTTCCCGTGTTCTCATATCAAAATGTGGAGTCTCTACAGACGTATAAAACCCAACATCTGTGTGGAGTTTTACCTTACATTGACCGCACGTGGCCATGCCCCCGCAGGCAGCAGGGATGTTAAACCCCCTGTTCTGAAGCAGAGATAAAAGCCTTTCCCCCCCCTCGATATCGAGTTCTTTCCTATACTCGTCATCGCTTAATACGACAAGTTTGCGTTTCTCACCACGACCAAAGAACTGGTATACGACCTCGCTAAATATGCTCAGGAGCAATACCAGTAAGGCAAGGATGCCTGCGCCAAGGAAGAGAGGGATGGTCATTGTTTTACTCCAAGCTTCTTTCCGATACTTTTTAATACTTTCTCAAATCTAATTTCGTATTTCATGCTTCTTAACTATTTTACTATCTTGTAATAACTTTAATGTTTTTCCCATCTTTTAAATTTTTCAGATCTTTCATTCGATCTTTGTAAGTAGAGTCATATGCCTTCCATTCCATGTAATCGTCCCATTTTTCAAAATGTTCTTCCCCTTCCAATACTTCTTTTTCAAATTCTGTCAATGGTTTGCCGGATTTTTTTCATAAAGCTCTAAAGACTTTTTTAAGGCTTGAATCTCAGATATAAGATCCAATCTCAGTACATTTATAACCCCCTTCTTTTTTCACTTCTATAGTTTTCATAAAATTTCACCTAGGGATTGACAATAAATAACATGAATAACTTCATGTTGCTGTGCCATCAGGGCTAAAGCCCCGGTAGGACGTGTACTCACTAACCCCAGCCTTAAGGCTGGGGTTAGTGACGGTCTTTTATCCCCGTTTTCACGAGGACAAGTCTGAATTGGGCTTTAGCCCTGACAGTGCCTTATCTTCAAAGTGTCGGACAACAAACTTGTTCAGATTATTTATTGTCAACCCCCTACAATCAAAAAATATGAATCATTCCAATGCCGGTAAAGATAGCGGCCATTATACCCAAAATCAGGATAGCAACAGTATCTTCGTCCCATGCCGTAGTCGGAACGAACAGACGCTGACGTCTTAACAGGGCAAGCCACACAACGACCATCATCCAGTGAAGACCATACCCAAACGCCGTCGTAGTAGTAACCAGAAACTTTGCTCCTGTGGGAATGGTGAATGTGGCGCTGGCAAGGACAATACAATTGACCGTAATCAATTCTAAAAACTGCCCCATCTGCTCGTATACGTTCTTAGCAAATTTTCTCAGCAGCACGCTCAATACCTGCACAAAGACGGCAATGGTAACAATAAAAACCGTCAGATAGAAAATATTCTCCAGCCGTATTGGGAGAGACGAATATTTACTCAGAAAATCACTGCATTTAACCAGTACGTGATTATAAACAATCCAGTTTAATGCGGTGGATAGAGTTGTAACAATGATTACAGCCACCCCCATCTTCCACGCCGCATCGATCTGGCGCGACTTATTGATCAATGGACACAACCCCAAAAGCTTACTCAGCACAATTCCGTCAAAGAAAAGGGCATTGAGTAAAACGGGAAGAAGGATGATGTAATACTGATTTATGGTGGGAATTGTTTTTATGTGTATGATCATGCTGATAAACAGACAGACGCCCAACCCTAAAACTATTAAAGACGTCCTGGATATTCCCACCTTTGGACGGGCTTCAGGTAAAGGATCCCCACCATTTGTGGCCGATGCACATTCGCACGCGGAGGCTTCCGGACATACAATTCCAGTTTTAATAAAAAAGGGACGCAAGAGGAGCCTAAAGGCTGCCAACGCAAAGAAACCGCCTACCGGCGTAACCATAAGGACGACCCGTGGGAATGTTTCTGAAAGCACAGGGAAACCCAAAATTGTTCCAAAACCCAGAGGTTCACGCAAAAATGCAAGCAAGACCAGGGCTAATGAATACCCAAGGCATGCCTTAAAAATCTTCCTCTGTGCCTCCCAGAAGTCCACTGTCAATCCCTCTGAGATTACAGCAAGCACGATGCAGTTGGTGGTAATGAGGTCAATATATGCCTTTATATTGGCCGTAATTTCGGGTACAAATGCCTGGGCAAAAAATCCAAAGATAGCCACAAAGACGGATACAATAATCATTAAAAGGGAAATCTTATGATGTGTCCCGGCTGTGGATATAAGCCTTTTGAAAGGATAGACCAGACAAATACTACCGGCAGTTACAAGTGTTACGCCGATTCCCATGGTCAGGGAATTTTCCAGTTTATTCGTTACCGCCAGAGAAGAACAA
>MHZD01000055.1 GCA_001828645.1 Planctomycetes bacterium RIFOXYC2_FULL_41_27
CAGACAGGATTTACATTCCTTGGCGCTGGTTTTGTTCAGAAGAAGAATACACTCAATTACCTTGCCATGAGCTTTATGGATTTTTGTGTTGGCGCGCTCGTTTTTTGGTTCTTTGGCTTTGCCCTTATGTTTGGCGGCTCGAAATTAGCTTCCGGACTTTCTTGGGGAAATAGTTTTATTGGTTATAGTGGTTTCTTGTTATTAGGAGATGCTTACGATGTACATACCTCGGTTCTTTGGATGTTCCAAATAATGTTCGCAGCGACCGCCTGTACAATCGTTACTGGCGCTGTAGCAGAAAGATTTAAATTCCACGCACATATGATTTATAGTATATTTTTGTGTGGTGTGCTTTATCCCATATTTGGACACTGGATGTGGGGTATGGGGTGGTTACAGACATTGCCATTTGGAGTAGGGGCAAGGGATTTTGCTGGTTCGGGGGTAGTGCATGGGATGGGTGGTTTGATGGCATTTATTGCTGCGTGGGTTGTTGGACCAAGATATGGAAAATATAATCCCGATGGCAGTCCTAATGTAATCCATGGTCACAATCTGGTCTACATTGTGATTGGAACACTCACTTTAATTTTTGGATGGTTTGGTTTCAATGCAGGTAGTACGCTCGCAGTTACGGAACTTCGCGTGTCTATTATAGCAGTAAATACTTTCTTATCTGCTGCGGCAGGCGCCATTACCCTTCTCTATCTTTCCTATTTCATGACAGAGAAGTCGGATATTATTATGGCCTGTAATGGGGCGCTGGCGGGCTGTGTTGCAATTACAGCATCAGGGGCGTATGTTCCGCATTGGGCGGCGATTGTAATCGGGCTTATCGCAAGTTTAATAATGAGGATTTCTCTCTATTTTATCGAAAGTAAGTTAAAGATTGACGACCCGGTTGGTGCTATTTCGGTTCACGGGGCAAATGGACTTTGGGGTTTGCTTTCTGTCGGAATCTTTTCAGATGGCACTTATGGAGGTGTAAAAGGGGTGATTGTAGGGTCGTATTGGCAGCTCCTTGCCCAATTTATAGCCTGTGTTACGCTAATAGCATGGTGTTTTGCGGTGGGCTTCTTGTTTTTCTTCGTTTTAAAACGTACATTAGGATTACGAGTACCTGTCAACATTGAACGTTCTGGTATCGATACTTATGAACATGGCACAAGTTGTTATCCTGGGTTGTGATTTAAAAAGAGAAGGTTGAATCACATGGCTAAATTTAAGCCATTTCATGAATTCCAGAAACCACTGATAGGATTTACGCCAGAATCGTTTTTAGATTACATAGACGGGACAAAGCTCAAAGGCAATGCCTCAGCGAAGCGGACGAAAGATCGGGCAGGATTTGAAAAATGGTTATCTGAGATAGAAGAAGCGTTAAGTGATAGTTATGTATGTCCCGAAGGGAAGCGGTTAGCGTACCTGCCTGTGCTACGGCAGACAGGAACGCACGGTGTCTGAAGATTCCACGACCACGAGAATAATCCCGCAAATTATTAGAGGCATTGAAGGTAAAATTACCCGAGGTGTTAGCGAACCGGAATGTACGTGTAGTCACAAGAAAAAACCTCAGGAACGACGAAAAACCCAATAAAATTAAGGACTTGCAGTGTTTTTTTGTTTTTTTATTTGAGGTGAACATCCGTTATAAGAGGGGTAAAAACTTACTAAAAAAAGATGTTTTTAAAGCGTAATTCTATAACCAGCACAAGTCCAGTGCCAACTCACATTTTCTAGAACTCTAAGCCTGCCCGCGTGATTTTCTTCTGTACAGCAAGGTTGAGCACGAGAAACAATATTATATTTTTGCGTTATTTCTTTTAAATAAAGTACGCAAAAAAAGAATCGTAAACACAAACGAGAGGGTAAACCCATTTGCCAGTGCGATAATGGGGTCTTTTAAATGGACACCGTAAGCTAACCATAAACTGCAACCCACCAGTAAAAAACTCAACATTACCGGTGAAACGTCTTTTAATTTCCTCGTTTTTATCCCTTGTATGATTTGCGGTATAAATCCCACTGTTGTACAAATCGCGGCAATTGTTCCCATAATAGACCACAGCATAACTCTTCCCTCGTTAATTTTCACCCTACTAAGCTATTTCGTTGAACATAAAGAACTAACATGATAGCATAATATCACATATTTTTGAAAATTTCATTTCTTAATTTAATATTAAGGAATTTCAATTTGCCCACGAAAAACACGAAAATGGCTAAATTCCATTCGTCGCTTTTTGCGTGTTTTGTGGGTAATATGTTGCTGCCGAAGGCAACCTAATTTAGTATCTTACAAAAAATATTTTGACACTTTTAGCAAAAATTTACGATTTGAGACTTCGTCGTGAGCGCTCAGTCGAACGATTGAGAAAATCGTAAATCTGAAATTTTAACTTAGCCCCTGCTTGGTTCTGGCTTGTCCAAGTTAGGATTATAGAAACTTCTATCTTTGGACACGGATAAACCTAGCGCGGCCTTTGGCCGCAACCAAATTCGAAATACGAATATCGAAATACGAAACAATTTCAAATGACAAATGACAAAAAACTCAATGCTCCAAACTTTACGTAAGCCTCGTCTAATCAATGCATTACAGTTATGCAGTTTGAAAAACGAGCATAAAAAACAAGAAGTTGATGGATAGTAGTACAGAGTATCAGGATTTTAATTTAGCTCCTTTGTTCCGTTCAGACTTGTTCTGAGCAAGATCGAAGGAAGTGAAATGACAAAGAATCTCAATATGAAAAATCTGTGTAATCTGCGAAATCTGTGGTTTCAAATGTTTTTTATCGGTCTGAGGCTCTGTCTCGCTAGAATTGTTGCCCGTGTGTATCTGTAAAATCTGTGACCTTTTGAAACATTCATTGAAAGAATACTAGATGGGGTTTGGGGAAATTATTTTATTTGCGATTTCACTCATGATAATGTTTGTAGGAATGGCGGGAATTATTGTTCCCATCATACCCAGTATCCCGCTTATCTGGCTTGGGGCATTTCTCTATGCCATATTCACACATTTCGAGAAGATCTCGTGGATGGTATTGTTGATATTCGCCCTGCTCACCATTTTTTCCATTGTTTTTGAAAATCTTGGGAACGTATATGGTGCTAAAAAGTTTGGCGCCACGAGATGGGGAATTATAGGTTCGGTAATTGGTACAGGTGTTGGATTTTACCTGGGTGGCCCTATAGGCTTGATATTAGGCCCTGTCGTAGGCACGGTAATCTTTGAACTCATCGGTGGAAAGGGTTACAAGGGCGCCTTGAAGTCAGGACTCGGCAATTTTGTGGGTTTTCTTGGGGGTTCGCTAATAAAAATAATCATCGGCCTGACAATGATTTCTATATTTATCTGGAAGGTGTTTTTAAAAGTGAATGTCTTGAGGTAAACTACTATCGCCTTTAAGTAATAATAGTTTACTTTAGATGTAATTGTGAATTCTCCGCCAATTCTATAGCAATTAATTTTTGCTCAGATTTTTCAGCAGGCCAATTAATAATGTTCGCATGACGTGGTGGGTTGTTGTCAGGTATTATACTTCACAGGCTTACAAATTGTGATTTATTAAATGTTTGAAAATTCAGTGACTTTTTAGCCATAATGCTTCCATCTTTCGCTGTACTCGTGGATGGGGATGATGGTATCGTTCATAATTTAAAGTGATTATAAACTATTCTCTTGAATTCTATAACAATTGACAATGTAAACCATCGGTATACACAATATATGGTAATATTAAGAAAATAGTTTATAATTAATTTAATGCTTTTATGTCTTCTTCAGTAAACTCAATATTTATCATAATCTCACGATAGTAAAGGTTATATGAAAAATTGCCGTTTCCCGAAAAGTATACTGATTCCGATGGTTTTATCAATCTAAATATTCACAATTTGTGAACCTGTTAAGTATAGAATAGATTAGAGATGAACTGCCTAGAAATGGGGAAAATGATAAAATCGGAAGACTTCGCAAAAAAATTTGAACACTAT
>MHZD01000056.1 GCA_001828645.1 Planctomycetes bacterium RIFOXYC2_FULL_41_27
CACAGAAAGAAAACTTTTAAGGAAGAATACATTGACTTTCTGAAGAAATATGAAATTAAATATGATGAAAAATATTTGTTTGAATGGATAGAATAAACAGGTCGCTCCTATGGAGCTAACTACATTATTCGCATTCAATGCTACAAACAGTTGGCTCCAATGGAGCCAGAGTCTGACAGCGGCAACATGACAACCTCAGTATGGATGGTCTGTTTGTAGATAAAAGATAATAAACCGATAAGCCCAAAAGGAATGGTCTGTTTATAGTTGTAGAAGTAAAAAAAACAATACAGCCCCGGTAGGGGCTACCTGTTTGTAGAAGTAAAATTACCAATAAGATGAACCCCATGAGGGTAACCTGTTTGTATATGAAAGACTACACAAAGGGCAAAACGCCAGAGATGCTTGAGCCATTTTTCCCAAACGAGATATTCAGGCATATCATAGTCTCGTGCTTTTTAATTATAGTTGAATTAATCGCGGTCATCTTATTCCCGTTGCCAGTTAAATTAATCAATAAGCCCGATCACATACCATGGTTCTTATTGCCGATTTATAATCTGGACAAACTTATCCAAAACAAGACCTTATTTATTTCTCTTTTGGTTTTATGCGCATTATTGTTTATTTCGTGGCCATTGCTTGTAAACGGTAAAAAATATTACTTATTATCCCCCAACAAGGAACAAGTCTCCAACCATAATCGTGTTATGTATATCAAAGAACGCCCCAATCTGTGGCAAAGGCCTATTCCATTTATGATTGTTATCGTTGTTATTATCTCCGTAATTACGTTATGTTTTACAACCACTTAAAATCACTCCAAAAAGTTCTTCCCATTGGCTCTTTAATCGCATGTTTTCTGTCAGCCGGTTGTGTTGTTTATCCTGAACTCGCTGAAAAAGGAATGAAGGCTCCCAAATCTGAACGGTGCGGAGATTGCCATAGAGATATTTATAATGAATGGAAGGATTCGCCCCATGCCCATAGTTTTACCAATACTGCGTTTAAGGAAGAAACTAATACTTATCAGTTTGCATTTTGCCTGGGATGCCACGCCCCGGAGACTATTTTCACAGATAAAAGAATAGAACCACGCAGTGTGAATCTGGCAGAAGGTGTAAATTGCAATAGTTGTCACCTGAACGATTGTAAATTGAGTGGCCCCACAGCAGCGCGCGGACCGCATCCCATTGCTGAGAAGAACCAATTCTTCAGAACAAGTGAGATGTGTGGGAAATGTCATGTAGGCACATTTAGGACATGGCAGGGAATAAGCACGGCAGAGGATAAAAAAACATGTCAGGATTGTCATATGCCTGCAATAAAACGTAAACTTATTCAGGATGACCCCTGGCAGAAGATATACCCAAAGAGAGAAGGGAAACAGCATCTGTTTTCATTCCAGACTTTATTCAATCAAAATGAGGCCCCATTACAATTATCATTTAAAAAAGTAACACATTCTGACGGTAAGATCGAAGGTTCGTTGGAATTAGAAAATAAAACCATCCCCCACACCGTACCTACGGGGGATTATGGATATAGAGAAGTTGTTGTAACCATAGAATTGCAGGATGAGAAAGGACAAATGAGGGAATGTAAGAAGGAAAGTTTATTTGTGGAAATGAAAACTGCATTACAATATAAGGAAAAAAGATGCATTCCGTTTTGCTTTAATTCTGATGGTGATTCATATTCAATTAATGCCACTATAATCCGAACATCCTTTAATAAGGATACGAACATCTTACTGGCAGAAGCGAAGTATAAACTTTAGCAAGGAATTGTCTTTGATTTATGTTTGAAGAAGTAAAAAGATTAAATAAAAGCGTCGCTATCTGGCTTGCAATAATATCCCTTATGTCGGCAGGAATAGTTGTTGGCGTCTTGTTTATCACCGTGGCACAGCCAAAACACTCACAATTTTGCGCAAAATGTCATAACAATATCTCCTTTAACAATGCATGCAAAAAATCGTTATCAGAAGATATTGGATGTATTGAGTGTCATACCCATGAAAATAAAGGTATGACTGTTATGGCTACAGAAATAAGGGACACTCATTGCACTAATGACTTATGCCATCCATTAACGAAACTATCAGCAATGCCAGTTCATTACAAAGGGCTTAAACCATTTCAACATAAAACGCATCTTGCAATAAACCTTAATCAAATTACCTCACTATCTCCGGATCAGGAAGAAGTTAAAAAATCGCCTGATGGAAAGGTTTTCACAAGGGAAGATACAAAAGATAAATTTATTGTAACAGTTCAGCACCCCCACCTGACCTCCCCCATCGAGGGGGAGGAAACGTTTTTCCCCCGCCCCTGGTGGGAGGGGTTAAGGGAGGGGGGTGAACTGATACAATTTATTGGGAAGCTTAGGCTGAGATGTACCTCGTGTCACGCCAATACAGGCGGAGAAAAACATTTTGAAACAGATACGAGTACGTGTAATACATGCCATTTTATATCACAACTAACCACAGCCCAATCTTCCTCACCTATTTCTCCTCTCTTTCAGGAAAAGAATTCACTCTGTGAGGGATTGACAATAAATAATCTGAACAAGTTTGTTGTCCGATACTTTGAAGATTCAGGCACTTCGACAGGCTCAGTACAGGCACTGTCAGGGCTAAAGCCCAATTCAGATAAGACCGTCACTAACCCCAGCCTTAAGGCTGGGGTTAACCCGCCTGCCCCCTACACGCCTTATAACCCCAGCCTTAAGGCTGGGGTTAGTGGGTACACGCCCTACCGGGGCTTTAGCCCTGACGGCACAACAACACGAAGTTGTTCATGTTATTTATTGTCAATCACTAAGTCTGGAAATATGCAGCAATCTTTCAATACGAAGGATGAAAAATCTATTTCTAATTGCACCCTCTGTCACGACCATATTGAAAAATCCAAGGAGATATATGGGAAAATTTTCAAACACGACGCGTATGAAAAAAGTGAAAAAGTGAGTTGCACTGATTGCCATTTTAAAACCATTCAGGGAAATGGGAAAGTTGATAAAAGGAGTTGTTACCAATGCCACCCGAAGATTGCGAATAATTTTAATAATGCATCAGATATGCATTACATCCATATTGATAAGCACAAGACGCCCTGTACGTCATGTCATACTTCTATTACGCACGGCTGGGTTAGGGCAAATGATAAGATTTATGGGGACAGCAACACAGAACATGTCGATATGGAATATAAGATCCAAAATTTGATTATAATGGGATTAGGTGGTATGGGTATCAAAGGTGAACCCGATCCCATGCATCTTGCAACATTAAATTGTTCCGCATGTCACAAGGATAAACAACCTTATACAAACGTTGCATCTGAGGTATGTAATAATTGTCATAATAGAGGATTTGATAAAATGTTGTCTGAGCAATTGCATTTTGTAACATCAAAGATGCAACGGTTAAGGACTTTGCTGGTAAAGGCTAAAAGATTTCATAATTCTGATACCTACGACGTATCGCAATATACTATAATTCACGAAGCAGAAGCAAATTATAACCTCATCAAAGGAGATGGGAGTTTTGGTGTCCATAATATCAAATACGTTAAAGATCTTTTGGACTATAGCATTGCAAAATTAACAAATAAAGAGAGATTTGTAGCATCCTCAAACGTACCAGTTCAGCGCCCCCACCTGACCTCCCCCCTCCCCCTTTCTCCCCCTCACGGGGGACAGGGGGAGGAAACGTTTTTACCCCGCCCCTGGTGGGAGGGGTTAGGGGAGGGAGGTGAACTGATACCCTCAAACAAATCCCCATTCCCTACCAGTTCTTGCATAGATAGATGCCATGTAAATTACATGGCGTATCGTACTATATATCAGAAGGAGATTTTTAGGCATAAAATGCATTCTCCGGATCAAGACCTGGAATGTTATCAATGTCACAATAATGATCCAATTGATAAAAAAACACATGGCAATCTGATTTTACAAAACAAGGATTGCCAGACCTGTCACCACCAAGAAGCAAGTGATAACGATTGCTTGAAATGTCACTCAGAGGTAAAAGAATATATTAATGGGGGTATTCAAAATATAGTTACAAAAAAGCCTGATTGGATGTCTCAATCTGTTTCCTGTATAGATTGTCATAAGCTGGAATCAGATGGGGCCTCTTTTAAAGCCGTGCGAGAGTATTGTATAGAATGTCACAATCCCGATTACGGGTTGTTATACGATGCATGGAAGGATGTGCTGGATAGTAAGACTAAACAACTTTATAAAAACAATACAAATACCTTAAATATACAAAACCCTTTAAGACTAGTTCAGTCCTACGGCGTGCACAATTTCCGTTTATCACAAATGCTCTTGAAGTCCATGGATCATGATTGAGGAATACGTACATTTTTATTCAGATAAGCTGAGATTGGAAGGCGTTTTAACCTATAATGAAGACGTTAAACCGTTTTCCGCAATCTTACTCTGTAATCCGCATCCCAACCTGGGTGGCGATATGGATAATAACGTCATTAGGAGCCTTGCGCATATCTCGGCACAAATGGGATTTGCATCACTTCGGTTTAATTATCGTGGAGTGGGAAACAGCGAGAGCTATCAAAAGGATACTGCGGAAAAATTCCTGTACTGGGAAGCTTCCTTGAGCGGTGAAAACTATATGGATGCCGTTCATGACACACGAGCCGCCCTTCATTTTCTCGCTGAGCAGAATATCGGTAGCCGTATTTATATTGCCGGCTATTCGTTTGGCGCTCTTGTTGGTATGCGGGTAGGTGTGGAAAGCGAAATGATAACTGCGTTTGCCTCCATTTCCATGCCTTTTGGTAAATACAATCTGGATTTTCTCGCACTGTGCAAAAAACCGAAACTTATTGTTTACACTCAAAATGATTTTGCAACGACAGAGGAAGATACCTTACGGTGTTTTTCGAAGATATTACCGCCCAAACAACTGGAATTAATCCAGGATAGCGACCACTTTTATAGAATGAAAGAAGAGATGGTATCAAAAAAGGTGTGCAGTTTTTTTTCAGGGCATAGGTAAAAATGAAATTGAAAAGGAATAAAATTTTGTTATAATTTTTTCTAAAAGGGCCCATAGCTCAGCCGGTTAGAGCAGCGGACTCATAATCCGCGTGTCCAAGGTTCGAATCCTTGTGGGCCCAGTTTTTTGTAAAGAAGGCCGAACATACAACATGCCTGCCATAGATTGAAATCAACTATTTGCCGTTGCTGAAGGGATTCGTGAGGTTTCAATTAGCTGATAGCGCCATACGTTCCATGAGGTTTTTCACATCATCTTTTTGCGCCTGTGCAGGGTCTATTCTTAATAATTCCTTCAGATAATATTGAGACATTTCCATATCCTTTTTGTAGTCCATATATAAAAAGGCGAGGTTTTTATAAACATCTATGCTATCGGGATAAAGCATAATAATTTTCTGAAATGCATCTACGGCACTATCTACTAAGCCTAATCCCTGATAAAGCGTGCCGAGTGCATAGTGGGCATTGAAATTTCCGGTGTCGAGCTGAATAACGGTATTATATTCATGAATAGCCTCAGTTGTTTTTCCCAGTTTTTCATAAGCAAGTCCTAAATTGTAATGGCTTTGTGCCTGATTGGCATCTAATTTAATAGCCTTCTTAAATTCAGCAATGGATTCGCTTAGCAGTCCTCTTTTTGCATAATTTACCCCTAAATTATTTATGGCATGTATGTATCGGTTATCGTAATACAGAGATTTCTTGAATTCCTCCACGGCCTTATCAAGTTCTCCTATTGCATCGTAGACACTACCAAGTCCGTTATGTGCATGTGCATAGTTAGGCTTTATTCTCAGCGCTTCTTCATATTCTGCCCTTGCCTGATCAATATGACCTTGATTGAAATAGATATTGCCAAGATTGTTGTGAGGTTGCGCATAGTCGCTGTCTAATCGAATAGCTTCTTTATATTCTGTAAATGCCTTATCAATAATGCCCTTTTTACTATAAACAGTTCCAAGATTACTATGGACATTGGCATTTTTGGGATTTATGTTTAATGCGGTTTGATATTCCATGTGTGCCCTTTCTATAAGACCACTTTCCATGTACACATTTCCCAGATTACAATGGGCGCGGTGACTATTGGGGGATCGCAGAATAGTTTTTGTCCAGAGTGTAAGTTCGTCTCTCCAATCTCCATTCTTCCATATAATGGAAAATCCGTAACCGCCAATCATTAAAATTACTAAACCCAGTTGTACAATGCGTCTCAATGGTATGGCGTGTGGAGACAGGGTACGGTCTGTGATCAGGTAAATGAGTATACCCTTTACTACGCAAAATCCCATTACTGGAATGTAAAGATACCTTTCGGCCATGATATTTCCTATCGGAAGTATATTCATAACAGGTAACAGCGTGATAAAGAACCATGCCATCCAGCAGGCAAACATATTCCTCGTTTTGCATAATATCGCAAATACGATAAAAATTGAGATTAAAAATGTTATGGAAAGAATAAATGACCCTTCCCGTGGAGACATAACAAGGGGTACCACATAGTCAGCATTAAGATTAAGCGGGGAAAAAGATAGTTTGACATAGGATGCCAGAATCTTAATCATGGTGAAAGTATTGACACAGAAACCACCGGGTTGATAAGCAGCTTTTAATGCAGGATTACTGCATACAATAAATCTAATGATGAGGTAGGATATTGAAATGGCAATATACCCTACATATATTCCCTTAAATCTTTTTACAAGGCCTGACCAGACTTTTTGATTAGAAAACACCGGAAACAATATCATTAGGGCAGGAAGGGTTATGGCCATTTCTTTAGAAAAAAGGGCGCACACATAAGCAACAAGAGAAATAGCATAATAAAGTGGGAAGCGGGCTTTTTGACTGCTTTTTTTGTAAAGAAGGCCATCGGATTTTATAAAATAAATAAGCGAAACAAGGAGAAAGGTTGCAGATAGGAGGTCCTCCCGATACCCAACCGCATTCACGGTCTCTAAAAGAATGGGATGTGTGACAAAGAACAAAATTGAAAGTAAAATGATCTTATTATTGTGTAAAACGGTACAGAGCAAACGGTAAAAAAGCACCGTATTTATTGTATGCAAAATAACATTCGCAAGGTGGAATCCAAAGGGATTTAAGCGCCATATAGCATAATCGATGAAGTATGAGATTGTGACAATGGGTCGATAACTCATCTCCCCGGAGATAGTAAAATAATCTTGTGTAAAAATTTTTGGGAAATACTTCCATTCCTTGATAAAGCAATTTTCTACAATGATCTTGAAGTCATCATAGACAAACTTACCGTACGTTGCGTTTAAATAAAGCAAGATAGAGAATAAGGATATTAAGATGAGAATATATATAGAAAGCGGGTTTTCGGTGTCAGTTGATTTATTTTTCATTATTTATAGTGAACGACTTAAATTAATCCTATTAAATCTCTTTTAACAAACTAATCTTTACCCACATCTTTGTTCAATGCACCTCCTAACAACCGCGAAAGACACGAAGGACACGAAGAACACGAAGAAATTATATCGTGTTTTTATCATCATTTTCAGCAAAATTATAAGAGAATTTTTGTACATGCACAAAATTATGTTGAATCAAATCAATCATAGGCAAATAAGTTTACACATGCGTCCTTTACCCCCCCTAAATCGTTCGACTGAGCGCTCACGACGAAGTCCCCCTCCCAAGAGGGGACTTCTTTATTCCCCTCTTGGGAGGGGTCAGGGGTGGGTCCTGATACTATAAAACATTATTACTGCAAGTCTAGCTTTAGGGGGTGTAATAATATAAGTGTTACATAATTAACCTATAATTCAAGCTATATCAATGAAAATACTAGGCAAGATGTTAATGTTATTCTATTACACCCCCCTTATTCTCTTAAATAGAAAATTTGTGGAAAAAGGGGGGAAATAAAAATCCCCCTATACCTCCCTTTTATGAAGGGGATATAGGGGGATTATGTTTTTTACCATTCACAAAGGCGCGAAGCCTTTGTTTTAAACAACAACAGTAATTTGCTTAGAACATATAGGCAACACCAATAGCTGTTGTGAGTTGATTATCACTCCCTGCAAATACTTCATCATCATCTGCGTCATCATAACGAATCTCTGGTCTGACAAGGAGGTTTTCCCTGATTTTTATATTGGCAGTAAGGGTAACTTCCCACAATCGGAGACCACTAACGCCTAGCCTGGCACCATCATTGTCATCAAAATACTCACCCCTAAATGCTAGTCCAAAGGAATCTGTAATGTCTTGACTGAGAATACCTGAGAAACCCCACCATTTACCATTTCCTCCGGTGTCTGATGGTAAAAAACCACTGGCTATACCATGAGCGCCTTCTTCCGTACCAAAATCGAAATTGAGGTTAATACTTGTCTTATCAAGTGGTTTGAGTGCTATAATAATATCCCAGAAATGACGCCAATTTCCATCAGCGCTGCTACCGGCTAAATCATCATCTTGTTCAGGGCCATGGCTAGCATTCAGAATAAAACTGGTGTTTTCTGCTACTGCCCAGTTAAATTGATAACCAAAAGTTTTACTATCGTTATTGTCTGCAAAGGTATCCCAACCATTTACCAAATATCCTGTTACGGTTAAATTATCCAATAAAGGGTAGCTGACGGCTAAACCTGTATTGGTAAATGGGATCGCATTCTGATAAAGGAGCGAACGGGAGTAGTTAGGATTATCTACGCTCTCCCAGAGTTCCGCGCCAATCCAGGTAGCAAATTTACCAAACTTAAAATCAATACCCTTTCCCACAGGCGCCTTGTAAGTTACAAAACCCTGGCTTATGGTGAAATCGTCATTATCAACCCTAATACCTCCAACCATCTCGGCGGGTACAAAAGTTAACCTTCGTGCAATTTCGCCATAGTTTGTTGTGAACCCAAAACCAATAGGGTCTTTTTCTGTAGATGGTTTGAAAACAGAAATTTCGACGTTATCTAAAGTAAATGAGTTATGTTCCCTATCGAATGCCCTTATTTCTAGCAAATCCGGACGCACAAAATCGCCACCTGACCCCAGGTTATCTTTTGGGTTCGTGTAGTTATAACTATAATATGTATCAATAAAACCACTCACCTCTACACTCTTGAAGAAGCTGGCTATCTGGCCTTCTTCTTCTGCCGGCGCTACTGCTGGCGCGGCTTCTTCTGCAAAACTTGATGTAGCAAATGTTACCATTGCACCACACAATATACCAACCAACCCCAACTTGTATAAATTCTTCATTAAAACGTCCTCCTTTCCTTTAAAGGATATAGTGTTTATTTAAATTTACGCGCTTTTTAAGGACTGAACAATTAACTAGATCAACCAAAAATAAAATTATTGCGAATTTAAATTAATTCGCCCCTCCTTTCTTAACTTGAGGCTAAATTAGCAAAATAGATACCTTTTTAAATGTGTTATATGGTGTAAATAAATAATTTATTATTATTAAACTATTCATTAACTAAAAAAAGAGTAGGAGTACTTCAGCAAATAGCCAGAATATAATAACTTACAATATCAACAACTACAAATAAGCAGGTGAAAGTACAGAAGTTTGGTTTCGAGTATACAAGAATAAAGAACCCTTTGGCATCCTTTACACCTGTCTGGAATTTAGCAATTTAGCAATAAAGTGGATGATATGAGACAGTTAATTAGTTTTAGGTATTCCAAAACATGCATCATTTTATATTTATAAAGGCTGTTGTCAACAAAAATCTTAAGAAACTTAACAATCTTGAATCATTTTTCTTGACCTTGAAAATTTTATTAGTACAATTACCGGACTTAATTATTTGGATCTGCAAATTTATATACTCAATAACGTAATTATTAAGATTAAGCGGCCATTTTTTATGAGGCGTTTGGATTTAATTTTAAGATACTATACTATCAATGTAAGGAGGTAAAAAACAATGGCATTGGATCCCACCAAGCACGCAGATTGGGAAATAGCAGAAGATGCTGAAACTCGAATGAAAACGGTGTATCAATTAGCCGAAGAATTAGGTCTGGAGAAAGAAGAGTTGCTTCCCCACGGACATTACGTCGCAAAGGTTGATTTTAATAAGGTTTTGAAACGGGTTGAGAAAAAACACGACGGGAAATTCATTGATGTAACAGCTATAACTCCAACACCGCTGGGTGAGGGAAAATCAACCACAACCATGGGACTGGTGCAGGGTTTGGGAAAAAGAGGCAAAAAGGTTGTTGGCGCCATTCGCCAACCATCGGGAGGACCGACTATGAATATCAAAGGTTCTGCTGCAGGTGGCGGGCTTTCCCAATGCATCCCTTTAACACCTTTTTCACTTGGATTGACAGGCGATATAAACGCCATTATGAATGCTCACAATTTGGCTATGGTAGCCCTTACATCCAGGATACAACATGAATTTAATTATGATGACGAAAGGCTTGCAAAAAGTAATTTAAAACGTCTTGATATTGATACCGACAGAATCGAACTTAAGTGGATTATTGATTTTTGCGCCCAGGCACTGAGAAAAATAATCATCGGTATCGGCAGCAGGATGGATGGTTTCATGATGGAGTCTGGATTCGCCATTGCAGTATCTTCCGAAATCATGGCGATTCTTTCAGTGGCAAAGGACTTAAAAGACATGAGGGAACGTATCGGTAAGATGGTTGTCGCCTATGACAAAAAAGGCAAGCCGATAACGACTACCGATCTTGAAGTGGCTGGCGCTATGACTGCATGGATGGTGGAAGCTATTAATCCGAATCTCATGCAAACGATTGAAGGACAACCGGTATTCGTGCATGCAGGGCCGTTTGCCAATATTGCCATTGGTCAGTCCTCAATTATTGCGGATAGGCTGGGTTTGAAATTGGGTGATTACCATGTGACTGAATCAGGGTTCGGAGCGGATATCGGATTTGAAAAATTCTGGAATTTAAAATGCCGTTACTCAGGGCATCGTCCAAATGCGGCGGTAATTGTAACCACAGTCCGCGGAATGAAATGTCATGGTGGCGCACCCATTCCGGTACCAGGACGTCCATTAGACGAGTGTTATAAAAAAGAAAATATAGGATGGGTAGAAAAGGGGACAGAAAATCTCATCCACCATATCAACACGATAAAGAAAGCCGGCATTAACCCTGTCGTTTGTATCAATCACTTCTATACGGATACGGATGCCGAAATTAAAGCAATCCGCAGACAGGCTGAAAAAGCAGGGGCCCGAGTTGCTCTATCCCACCATTGGCTAAAAGGAGGCGAGGGCGCCATAGAATTGGCTGATGCGGTAATTGACGCATGCAACCAACCAAATAACTTTAAATTCCTCTACGAATTAAACGTCCCTTTAAGGACACGTATTGAGATGATTGCGGAGCAAGTATACGGTGCGGATGGCGTTGATTTTACTCCAGAGGCTTTGACAAAAGTTAAGGCATTAGAAAGTGATCCTGATATTTCAGAAATGGGAACCTGCATGGTTAAAACCCATCTTTCTATCACCGATAATCCACAATTAAAAGGGGTGCCGAAGGGCTGGAGATTACGTATCCGTGATATATTGGTCTTTAAAGGAGCAGGATTTGTAGTCCCAATGGCAGGAGATATTAAACTCATGCCGGGAACGAGTTCTGACCCTGCATTCAGACGTGTGGATGTGGATGTAAAAACAGGAAAGGTAAAGGGCGTTTTCTAATTCCTTACGTAGTTATAGCAAGGCGCTTGTAGAAAAACCGGTACGACGGGATACCTTCTGCGATTATTAAAAGATTGGGCGTCTTTTGGAAGGGGTTAGATAGGTCAACGGTAACATTTCTCAATCGGCAGCCGTAAAAGCTACCGTTCATAAAAAGCTGCTGAACTATTTTAGTTCAGCAGCTTTCTTTTTTAGGAGAGTCGGTCATTGAAATTTTATGAATATTTGAGACACTTTTATTTTTGCTATAAGAACGCAATACAAGGATTCACGAAACCTCTAAGTTTGCAATATATTTAAGGTAAACAATTACAACATTACCTTGACATATATGTCTCTATTTGCTTAAAATAATTAAGATAATCTCAATATTGAGATTTTTTGGACATACCTTGACTTTGCTTAATATGGTGTATTTCGACGAGAGTCGGGAATTTTATTTTACCAACCAGCTATAAAGTGTTTTTTACATTAAACCGTGAGCTTCCTAACTAAAATATTTGGAACATCAAATGAGAGGATACTGAAAAGTATAAAACCTCTCGTAGAACAGATTAATGCCCTTGAACCAAAGATGATGGCTTTGACTGATGCCGAACTCCGTCAAAAAACAGATGAATTTAAAGAAAGGTTATCCAGGGGGGAAACTCTGTATGATATCCTGCCAGAGGCATTTGCTGCCGTAAGGGAGGCGAGCCGGAGGGTACTTATCGCCCCCAATCCCGACAGTCCCAATCGTACCATGAGGCACTTTGATGTCCAGCTAATTGGCGGTGTTGTTTTGCATCAGGGAAAGATTGCTGAAATGGCAACTGGTGAAGGGAAAACCCTGGTCGCTACGTTACCCGCCTACCTGAACGCACTGACAGGAAATGGTGTCCATATTGTTACGGTTAATGATTATCTGGCAAAACGTGACAGAGACTGGATGTCTCCAGTATATGAATTTTTAGGAATGAAAGCCGGCGCTATTCAATCACATCAGGAATACGAAGAGAAAAAGGCCGCTTATTTGTGCGATATTACGTACGGGACAAATAATGAATTCGGCTTTGATTATCTTCGTGACAATATGAGGATCAGGTCTGAAGAACAAGTTCAGATTAGCCGTGGTCTGAATTATGCCATTGTCGATGAGGTGGATAGTATATTGATTGATGAGGCGCGTACTCCTTTAATTATTTCTGGTTCTGCAGAAGAGTCTACAGAAAAATATTATATAGCAGATAGGATTGCCAGACGTATGAAAGTTGGGAAACATTTCGAAATAAAAGAAAAAGAGCGTATGGTGCATCTGAATGAGGAAGGTATTGAAGAGGTTGAAAAACAGCTAAATGTAGACAGCCTTTATACAGGTACGAATATGGAGTGGCCTCACTATATAGAACAGTCCCTTCGCGCCCATCATATGTTTAAAAACGATAGGGACTACATCGTCAAAAACGGTGAGGTTATCATCGTGGATGAATTTACAGGACGCTTGATGGAAGGTCGCGTATGGAGCGATGGCTTGCATCAGGCCATACAGGCGAAGGAGCATCAGCGCATTAAGGAAGAAAACCAGACCCTTGCCACGATTACCCTCCAGAATTTTTATAGATTGTATAAAAAGCTTGCGGGGATGACAGGCACTGCGATGACAGAGGCGGCAGAATTTGACAAGATATACAAACTGGAAGTCGTTACGATACCTACAAACAAACCCATGTATCGTACAAACCATCCGGATCGTGTTTATCGAACCGAAAAAGAGAAGTTTGATGCCATTATAAAAGAAATTGTGGAAGTCCACAAACAGGGGAGGCCCACGCTGGTTGGAACAGTTTCTATTGAAAAATCTGAAGTGCTGAGTGAAAAACTCATGAGAGAGGGTATTGAACATGAGGTGTTAAACGCCAAGCAACATGAACGAGAGGCGCATATCGTTGCAGAGGCAGGACAGCGTGGAAATGTCACGATTGCAACGAACATGGCCGGCCGTGGTACGGACATTGTTTTAGGCGAAGGCGTTGCTGCCCTCGGAGGTCTTCACATTATAGGCACCGAAAGGCACGAGGCCAGGCGTATTGATAATCAGCTTCGTGGGCGTGCCGGTCGCCAAGGAGATCCAGGTTCGTCCCGTTTTTATGTGTCGCTTCAGGATGATTTAATGCGTATCTTCGCCTCTGAGCGTGTGAGTTCCCTCTTGAAAACCTTCGGGATGGAAGAGGGTATGGCAATCGAGCACTCGATGGTTTCAAAATCTATCGAAAGGGCGCAGAAAAAGGTCGAAGAACACAATTTCGAAATACGGAAACACCTGCTCGAATATGACGAGGTCATGGATCAACAGCGAAAGACAATTTATACACTGAGACAGGATGTGCTTGAAGGGAAGAACCTTCATGACTACGTTTTCCGGATGATGGAGGACAGTATCAGTGAGATGGTGTTTTTTGCTTATGACACGAAGAACGTTACTGACGAAGAAAATCCATTTGACCTCGCAGCCTGGTTTAAGCAGAAATTCGATTTGGCGGTTGATTTGAATGAGGTTGAGGAGAAAACTCGTGGGAATGTAGAGGAATATTTGCTAAAGAAAGCCGTGGAGGCCTATGAAATAAAGGAAACTACCCTTGGCAAAGAACAAATGGAAAAGATTGCCCAAATCCTCTTGATGGAAAAGATTGACACAAAATGGAAAGACCACCTCTATGCCATGGATCACCTGCGATCAGGTATCGGTCTCCGCGGATATGCCCAGGTAGACCCAAAGATTGAATATAAAAGAGAAGCATTAGGTATGTTTGAAACCATGAATTTGGCTATTAGAGATGAGGTAACCGATCTCATATTTAAATTACAACTGGGAAAAGAGGCAGAGAGGAAAGATATATGGCATCCAGACCACTATGTTCACCAGGAAGTTTCGGGATTGGAGGAGAGGATGCAGGAATCTCCAGTCGCCGCTGCCAGCGCTCTTCAGAGTGCGGGTAAGGACACAGAAGAGCAGGCTGAGCAGAAACTAGCGCCTATTAAAGTTGGGATCAAGATAGGAAGAAATCAACCTTGCACATGCGGTAGTGGTAAAAAATTCAAACAGTGTTGTGGCAGGTTGAG
>MHZD01000057.1:0-147 GCA_001828645.1 Planctomycetes bacterium RIFOXYC2_FULL_41_27
AACGCTTTTATCATAGTATTTACTTGCTCTTCTATCCGTTGCAGTTGATAAATTAACCACCTTTAACAGTTAAGGGTTGAATGCAAGATGAAAGTCAACCGCTCTTTTACACAAGCACGATATTATTCAAGCTTTTCCCTTTGTCGA
>MHZD01000057.1:184-10319 GCA_001828645.1 Planctomycetes bacterium RIFOXYC2_FULL_41_27
TCTTCCAGATTTCCTCATCCTTCAAATCGTCTTTCCATGACGGCATTGCAGAATCCCACGGGGTAGACTCCGACGGAAGACCTGGACCACCTTCTTTAATACGCCAAAAGAGATAGTTATCCACTACCGTTGCAATCGTTCCTGGATCCTGAAAATTAATCGGTCTCAGACGGAATGAATTTGAAAATGGTCCGTTGCCATCCGCTTTTGAGCCATGACAGGGACGACAGTAGGTTTGAAAGAGAATTTTCCCTTCTTCGATGCATTTCCGTTGTATTTCAGCATCAGTTTGACGGAATGGATTCTCTAGCTTTTCAAACTCTTGCGGAAGGGTAGGATGCTGAATTCTTAATTCCACCGGCGATGCAGCGCCTGGAATAGACCATGAATACACAAACCACCCAACGATAACAGGAAAACCAACAAATAATACCTTTTGTAATAAAATTTTTATTATTGGTCCATCACCTGGTAATAAAAAGCCCAGAAAATCGGCAAATTTTTGATTACTGGTGGTTGCATACACCAGACCCGCCAAAATTCCCATAATCATATACCACATCATCAGGGTGCTTGGCGTAGGCATAGTATGATCTTTCGCCATTAACACCTGAAAAATCTTCGGGGAAGCATATTTAAGGAACAAAAACAAGCAGACAACTGCAGTGATTACCCATATCATTAAAAATTTACTGCCTTTTTTAGCCATTAACGCACTCCTAACTATTGATCCATTCGCAAATACAACATCGTCTTTGAACTATTTCAAGCTTTGTAAAAAGGATACAATCCCGTAAAAATCCTGAACACTTAACAGCTCAGCAATATTTCCCGGCATAATCGAAACATCCTGTTTTTTCATTTCCTCGATATCACTTTTAGCAATAGTCACCTCTTCGATCTCACCACTCTCTTCTTTTAACAAAACAATCTCTTCCTCAGTTTCACTCTTAATTAAGCCATTATAGGGTATCCCATCTGTTGTTATCACATACATCGTTTCGTACCCTTTTATAATCTTGGCGCTTGGCTTCAGGATAGATTCCAGGAAATATTCAGGAGTCTGAATAGCACCAATCCCCGTAAGCTCTGGTCCCACTTTCTTGCCTTTGCCATTCACAACGTGACACTTTCCACAGGTAACCGGGCGAGTTTCATCAAAGAATACCTTTTCACCTTCTTTTGCATCAACAACCATTGGAGGCACCCACGGCTTTACCTTTTTCTTTGATGCCTCAGGTATTTTATCCTTATACTTCATAAGAGCGCCAATATCAGGCTCTCCCCCCAGCGTTTGAAGATACGACAAAACAGCCAGTATCTTCTCACGTGACAACATAATGGGGGGATCGAATACCTTCGGCATAATTTTATCATACCCTTTCACTACATATTTATCAGGCTCTACTATGGATTCTACCATATAATCCAATCCCGAAGGTAAACCCACCTCTTTTGCCCGCTCTTCAGCCCTGCCAGACAAGCCCTCCTGATCGGGGCCTCTTGTAGCGCTTCCGCTCGAACCTATCTTGTGACAGGTGCTGCACTGTCCGTCACCCCAAAATATCTTTTCGCCAGATTCAGGACTTACTCCTCCAGCCGACTCGCCGCCACCCGTACCAGAAAGGCCGGACACATACATCGTAATATAGATATAGAATCCGATAACTACAATTCCAAATGCCGTAATTTTTAGCATGCTTTTATTCATAAGTTTTCTATGCCTTCATTTCACTAATCTTGAGATTTTAACCTGATTAAACATTCTCCCTGATTCGTATCTCTGCAATTGCCCGCACTTAATTCCTGCCATAGTTTGATTCAACAGCTAGTCCTCATAGTCCGCAGAAACTTCCCCATATTCATGTTCTTTTGCGTTTTCTTTCTTATCACCGAGACCAGCCAGCCAAAACACAAAAGCTACCAGACCCAGGAAGAGCGCCACAATCAAGCCTACTATCCTGCCCATGTATGCAAGGGATGGGGTGTACGCCCATTGTGAAGTATCTTGCAAAATGCCATAAACATGCCAGTCCATTCTCAGTCCGGATCGTATGAAACCCATCAATCCCATCAGAATGACAATAACTACACACAACAGAAGCAACGCATACTGAGACCGCACAGGCATCTTCCCCCACTCAATACCTCCCACAAGCTTTGCCTTACGGAACATGAAAATATCAATAATGGCATTCATAATCAGGCAACTCATCACGATCGAAACCTGCGTCACTGATAAGTATCTCAATACCAAATTTGCCTTTTGCATGACCTGGTAACCATAATACCAGAAATAGAGTACCGCAATACACGCTGTAACTGCAAACAGTATAGCCTGCCCTAATTTTCCTTTATTTTTAAAGGTCAAGAAGGCAGCTAAACATATCGCAAATGACTGAATATAAAGCGCACGAACGAGCGGTTTCACAAAAACCTTTATGCTGGCCTCTAATTCCACAAAATTAAGCGAAATCGCATATGAAACCAGCATCAGCAAACAGAAGATCACAGCAGAAAATATTCCAATCTTACCAGTTCTCCCCTGTTCCGAAAATGGCGCCATCTCTCCCTTGTTACTTCGCCGGTAAATCAAGAAGGAAAAGAATGTAGCAAGAATTATCAAATTGACTACGGCATTTTTCGCCGCCATAACCCCAAAATATTTAGAGAAAGGGTGATACTGTTCGCCAATCATCGCCCTTTCTTCTCCACTCAGCGGTAAATTATGCGGTGTCAACCAGACCGCAAAACACATAAAGATTACAAAGATGAGGTATTTGAAAAATTTTGTGTATCGCTCTGACCCCCTAATCCTACCCATTCCAAGCCACAGATAATAATTTGCACCGATAAAGAGCATACCAATCAGGATAGCCTGGATAATAAATGTCCAGGAGAAAGCGCCACCCATCATGATATTACCCATCACAGGGCTGGAACTATACACTTCACGTCCAAGCCAATATCCTGCAAATGGTAAGGGGATCAGCGCTCCAACTCCTATAAAGTTTCCGACATAACCCATCCAATCGTAATGCGCCTTTTCCTCTTCAGATTTCGAACCTAAGAATTTTACCGCGGCATATGCACCTACCACAAAACCACCAAAGCACACATTTGCAATCAAACGATGGATATTTACCGGCATCCAGAGCGGATTATACATGGCATGATACAAACTAAGCAGCTTACCCGTTGCAGGGGCAATCCCCGCAGGACTCATCATGTATGTTGCCCATGAATTGGTGATGAACATAAGCCCCGTACCGAACAGGTTAAGCAAAACACCAAGAGTAATATGGAACCATTTCTTAAAGGCAGTTCCCTTAAGAATTTCCCACGAATAATAATAGCCATACAAAGTGAATGCCTCGCCAAAGAACATCAATGCATAAATATACATGGTCGGCGCAAACACATTTGTCATGTGGCTCATAAATTCTGGATACAAACCAAACAGACAGAATCCAAGCAAACCGCCTAACGATGCAGTCGTTGCAAATGCAGCAGACAACAACTTAGTAAATTCCTTAGCCATCTTATCATATTTGATGTCGCCGCCTTTGAATCCAACAATCTCCACAATAACAGCAAAAATGGGCACACCCAGCACAAAGGCTGCAAACATGAGATGCAATTCCGAAACAATCCAGACTATCAACCGGGAATCTATCCCAAAAAACGCCCGATATTGTACCGGACCAGCCTCTTCTTCCTCCACAGCCGCCGTTGCCGTCCCAGCCTCTGCCGCCGGTTGTCCTCCTGCTGTTGTCTGCGTTGCAGATGCAGACGATTGACCAGACTCAAACTGGGGCAATTCTACGCCTGGCGCCGGGGCTTCTTTTGCCGCTTGTTCGGGTGCATCGGCTGCAAAAACTCTCTGCGAAAATGAAAGGAATGAAATAACGGAAAGGAAAAGCAATACGACAAAAATATAGCCGCTTCTTTTTTGGAAACGCCACAATATCTTCAAATTATTCATTAGCAGTGCGCCTTTTTTAACAAGTAGGTTACACATTCCCTAGCGCGGCGTAGCCGCAACCAAAACTAAAAGTTTGAGTTAAGAGTTGTAAGTTGACAGTTGTAAGTTATTTCTTTGTCAAAACAAAGTCTGCCACCGCCTCTTCTTTTGACTTTACGGTTACATCGCCTGTCTTTTTCCCTAGCTTCTCCTGCCAAGCCTCGATCTTATATGTACCAGCAGGCACATTCTCAATCTTAAATTGACCAGTTTCATTTGTGACGGCGAAATAAGGATTTGCCTTAACTACTACAAAAGAACTCATCCATTTATGCACATCACACGTAATCTTTACTATCTCCGCAAGATCAAATTTTTTCGTCATTTTCCCACCACCAGATACCCCTTCATTAAAAGCAGCGTTCTTGATAGACCATGAGTGAAGATTATGCATTACATTATCGCTATTAAGCAAATCCACACTAGAACCAACCGGAATAGCAATGACATGAGGGGAAAACAGGCATTCTTTCTGGTCTAGCGCAGTCGTTATTGCTTCAATCTTCTTACCTGCCGCAATATCAACCAGAGAGACCACAACATTCTTAACACCCTTAGATTCGCCATTAACTACCAACTCCTCCGACACCTTATTTTCGTGTCCGCAGGTTTGCTCATCCTTATCGACCTTTAAGATTTTTGCAGCCGGGGCATCACCGTCAAACTTAACAGTACCTGCAATCGTTCCTCCATCTTTTACATCGATCTCTTTGTAAGCAGCGCCTTTCTCCTGTGCCATAGCGAAATTATTTATCCATACTCCACTGCCCATTACACTGAATGCCAAACCACTAACAATTGCCAAGCATCTCAACCTTTTCAACATCATAACCCTCCATATTCGTATTCTAAAAATTACTATAAATTCAAAAATCCTGCTCATAATCTTTTTTATACTCAAAACAAAGGCGCAGCACGATAAATTATAATGTAGCAAATTTGAAACCATAAACTTTTTTGGAAAATCTTTCAATGGGATTCAGCTAATAACAACATTCATTCCTTTTAATAAAAAAAACAAAAAAATAATTTAAAATCTATGTAACTAATTAAATTTCAAATTCTTAGTTTTTCATAATCAAGCATTATAAAACATCTTCCACGCTTTATGAGCTGCAACAAAATTCCAGTATTGCAATGATAGTTTCAGATATAGTATTACAAAACTATTCATATAAGTTAAAAATGCAATTATCCCCATTATACTGAAAAACTTAGGAACTAATTTAATGTTCTCTTCATGGTTTCAACATCTTTAGGATTTGTGAGCTTACCAGGCTCGATAATCACATCGGGCTCCATCTTGAATCGCCTGATCCATGACGTTTCCGAAGGAGGTTTCCAGTACAACTTGTACAAACCAGGTGATACATTCGCAAAACGATAAACACCTTCATTATCTGTAACTGTTTCAATCTCTACAGCCTCCTTCACCGGGCGATACCCTTTTGCTAAAAGTCCGCCTTTTCCTAACATTTGCAACTTTACCTGGCAACCCGGAAGAGGATTTCCGCTCCGCAATATTTTCCCCTCAACGCTACCAAGATTCCGGTCATGAATACCTGGTTCTTCTTTCTTAATATCTTCTTCAACCGCTTTACCAACTTCCTCCTTATCAAGCGACTCTTTTAGCAAGTTTTGATTTGATTCTGACGTTTCCTCACTATCTTCATCTTCGGGTGGTTTTCCCTCCATAATGGACTCACGCGCACCCTTCGATACATATTCAGCCTTAGCATTTATTTGGTCATTTTCTTCCAGCAATCTCTCTTTTTTTGTCTTTTTAGTCTTTAGCCTATAGTATTTTCCCACTTCTTTCTTTTCTATTGGATCCGTTCTTATCTCATCGACTATTCCCTTACCTCTGACATCTTCTTGCGCCTTCGGTTCTAATCCCCGATCCACAACAATCTGCGCTGATTTTCCCTTTTCCTCAACCACTTCAGTGGCTTTTGGTCTATTATCAATCTCAACTGGAGATGTCACGGTCTGCTTGCCATCCGATCGGAAGAACATTTGAAGTGAAGAAATCTTCGAGGTGGGAATCAGTACATGAATAGCATCTTCGGTAATCTCCTTGATCTTACATTCCACAGCTACATTGGCAATATCCAAGGAAATCATATCGGGGTAATTCCCTGGATTTAAAAATTGCATATTCAAGGATTTTAGGGACTTCTTTGATATTACCGCATTTAGATATTCACCAGTAACTCCCACTACTTTGAGATCAATATCTTTACCAACATTCCTAAGAACTACGGTATCCCCATTCACAGCAACACAGAAGCATACAAGCGCACAGAAAACAATCGCCGCAAACTTTGCCATCAATAAATATTCCTAACCAATAAAACCTAACCTGGACAAGCCAGACCCAAACAGGGACAAAGCTAAAATTTGAGACTTCGTCGTGAGCGCTCAGTCGAACGATTTACAATTTCAGATTTACGATTTTCTCAATCGTTAGACTGAGCGCTCACGACGAAGTCTCAAATTATAATTCGTAAATCGTAAATTTTCGCTAAAAGTGTCAAGATATTTTTCGTAAGAAACTACTATTACATTTTCTAAATTTTCTCACTTTTAAATGGCATTAGTTTAACATCCATTGGTTTTATATCAAATAAAAAATAAGGGGCAATCCTGAGTATGGTCTGGATTACCCCCTTGGAAATTTCAAAAACTACCTAAAATAATTTTTTTCTGATCTGCACAATAACAAAGGTCTTGGAAACCTTCCCCTCACCGTCTTCTACGGTAAATGCTACCTTGGCATTACCCTTCTTCCGTCCTGCAGTAATTGTGAAGGCTGCCTGACCATTTTCATCAGTCGTCGCACTCTCACGATCAAGTGTCACACGTTTTTCCCCTGTTTCGATCGCGGCATTCACTGTTATACCCTCTGGATTGCAACCATCCGACCCAGACACCGTGACAGTTACCGTTATACTTTTTCCAGGTTTTAATTTCAAAATTTTTGCAGGAATAGTTGAAATGGATTCAGGCTCACACTCTGACGAAGTTGGAGCCGCAACTGGCGATGGTAGCGGCGGCAATGTGGTGGCGGTGGTGGTGGGGCAGCATCGGCGATGCCCCAGGCAATGGTAAAGGCGGCAACGTCGGCAATACAGTTGGCGACGTAACAGGAGTCGCAGCGGCACTGCTTACTTGAGCCGTATCCGTATAAATATAGTCCACCCTGATTCGTAGAATCGCATTTGCCTCGTTTCCCGCTACATAGAATGTCACTGGGTCATGCACAGCAGAAGCAGGTGCAGTCCATTGTACACTCCAACTCGCATTTCCAGACTGGCTGCTGCCTGGATAGGTATGTTTTATATAATTTCCATTTGGGAATAATAAAAAAACCTCCCGCAGGGTTTTACCCTTACGGGAGGTCACGGGAGGAATAACAAATCCAATCAGTGTTCTAAAGGATTATATGGTTTCCCACCCTTTAAAGGGGTTTCCGGCTGCGCTACCTTGCTTTTACTTCTTACATCGAAAATCGTCAAGGCGCCCATAGGATACTTACCTGTTGACACCATTCCGCGCAGATTATGATCGTGCATGATGGTTATACCGGCTCCCAAATTGCAGGAAAGGCATTTCCTTTGACTGGCAAAATGTGGAATCTTTACCAGCACATCAATTCTCTCGCCGCTTGCAATACAAATGGTGTCTTTCTCATAAGTACTCTTTAACTTCCTTCCATCCAATGCTACTACTTCCATATGATATCCATGAGGATGGAGCGCAAAGACATGATCGGCACCTAAAGCCATAAGGCGTAATAAAACTGTCTCATCCTCATAAGCTACAATCCTTGAACGGGGATCGTTTATCACAGAACGTGGGTGATAGAGATTATCAGTGAATGTCCTGCCATTAATAAGAAAATAATCAGCCTTCCAGTCCTGCAATCCGTGAACAACACCCGATTCCTGTAACTGTTCATTTGCCGTGGAAGACAATTCGCTGAAAAAGAGCGTATAATCCCTATCGTACCTATAACCATAGGCTGTTTTGGCCCTGTCCTGATGAATGATGATAGGAAAATACATGCCCGCTAGAATATGGTTAAAGCTATCTACGTGACAATGACCCATAAAAGAACCTTCGTATTGAGGTGTGAGTTCGTAGGTAAAAGATTTATGCTCCAGCACAGGGTCTACTGGCAGAGAAGGCACGCCATCAACTGCGGGAGTTAAATCTAGACCGTGAAAATGGATCGTGTGTGCAACGTGATTAATCCCTGAATGCTCCGCTGCGCAATGTATGCCCGTATTATGTAACGTAATCCGCGCCTTCTCACCAACAAAAAGATGCATCGGGTCACTCGGCACCTTAACAGGCTCTAATAATTGTTCTACCTGCTCTTTTGTAGTCACTTCTCCCACATTCTTGAAGCTGCCCTTGGCGTGTGTATAGCCAAAAATCCACACTAATTCGCCGTTAGTCATTTCTATATAGCCGTCTGTAGTGTAAAGGTGAAACTCCCAAACACCATCCTTACCGCGGTCTCCTGGGATGTCGCCATTCGTTACATTAATTAAATCTTGTTCATCCTGACTAAGATTCCAGACCTCGGTTTGTTTCGCTTCTTCAGCAAAAACATTCGGCGAAATGGAATATATTGCAATACCCAACAATAAAGCAGTTGTCCTGCCAATTAGCTTTAACACGTTCATCGTTTTTTCCCTTTCCATAAAATTAAGGTTACATTAAAAAACTACCTATACTTTTTCATGACTTTTGATTTTTTGAGTAATCGCCATTCTCCTCCACAATTTCTCCAGTACTGACTTTAACTCTTCAATATTTACAGGTTTTGTCAAATGGTAATCGTATCCCATATTTTTTTCAGCATCCACAACTGTTTTAACAGAACTGTTAGCCGTAACAATCACAATCGCTATAGGTTCTTTCCTTTTTTTTACTTCATGAATCAAAGTGAACCCATGCATTCCCGGCATATTCAAATCTGTTATGACGACGTCGAAACTTTTTTTCGACAGGAAATTTAATGCTTCATAGCCTGATAAAACACCGACAACCTCATACCCATCACGTTTCAAGATGCTTGTCAACCCATCAAGAGCATCCTTATCATCATCTACCATCAGCAATCTTGGTTTTGTCATATATCGAAGTCATTTAATGGACAAACTAAAAATTAATTATCGTAATTAACAACTGGCATACCAGCAAGCAATCGGCTACGATCATATTTGTTGTAAGTATTGATTTGAAAACCTTTAAAGGTAATTATATTTTTGTTTGAAAGAATGAGATGGAAAAGACGGGCAACTGGGAAAAGACTTCTTAACGAAAAATTTGCGTGAATTGGGGTACGCTGGATAAAAAGGCGAGAAAAAATTTTGCCAGAATACGGGATTTATGAGATTTAAGATATCAATTTTTTGTAACTATTTTTACCACAAGTCACAAAATAATTAAAAATCGAGGCAAATTTCATTTACTTCCTCATAAATTCCTAGTTTTCTTATTATTGTTTCTAGTAATTCCTTTTCTTGTGAAACCAGTATCTGTAATGTCCCTTTTCCCTCCGAGTCCTGAAAATTTCCCTCCAACGACTTTTTTACTTTTTCAGAGACGATTTTTGCAGGGTCTATTAAATTGAGGCTTGGTCTTAAAGCGTTAAAATATTTATTCAGAAAAGGCAGATGGGTGCTGGAAAGTGTAATTGTATCAATTAAGTTATCAATTTTGTCCAACTTTGTAAGCTCATCAGAAATCAATTGGAGGCTTTTCTCTTCATTTGATAAAAACAAACCAGTTTCGACAAGCTCTACCATGCTGGATGCATTAAATTTTGTTATTATAACCTCCGAAGGAATTTTTTGCGATCTTATATATTCATCCAACTCTAAACTCTTTACCGTATTTTGCGTCGCTAAAATAGCAATGTGGCCAGTTTTTGTAATATTAACTGCTTCTGGTATAGGAGGAAATACTCCGATAATCTCAGTTTCGTATTTTTTAATTTTATGAAGTATTTGAATAGACGGGGTATTAGAAGCAAGCACAATTAGCTTCGGCTTACAATACTTTGAGAGATATTCTATGGTATTTTGAATAATATTT
>MHZD01000058.1:0-999 GCA_001828645.1 Planctomycetes bacterium RIFOXYC2_FULL_41_27
TAACAGCGGTGGCAATGGATGAGGGGTTGCGGTTTGCAATTCGTGAAGGTGGAAAGACAGTCGGCGCCGGTGTCGTTACGAAAATTATTGAATAAATTAAATTTTGTGATCGATTTTAGTAAAATGTGTGATATACTTAACTTTTTTTGCAATTAACGATTATTAGTTACTTTATTGGAGTGTTATGGTGCTGGATCAGAAAATAAGAATACGAATGGAAGCATATGACCATCGGATATTGGATCAATCTGCTTTAGAGGTAGTTGAGACGGCAAAGCGTACGGGAGCCAAGGTATATGGGCCAGTTCCTTTACCAACTCGTATCGAAAGATACACAGTGCTCAGGTCGCCGCATGTTGATAAAAAGTCTAGGGAACAATTTGAGATAAGAACTCATAAAAGGCTGATTGATATTGTTGAGCCTACAGCAAAAACCATGGATGCACTGAATAAAATAAATATGCCGGCAGGTATAGAAATCAAAATAAAAGCTTAAATTAAAAAACGTAAACATTCTTGTGGATTGAGGTGAAAGTGGCATGTTAAGTGGATTTCTTGGGAAGAAAATTGGGATGACGCAAATTTACACCGATGATGGGTGTTTACTCCCGATTACCCTAATTCAAGCCGGGCCTTGCAGTGTGATGCAAATAAAAACTATCGAAAATGATGGCTACTCCGCAATTAAGCTGGGATTCGACGATAAGAAAAAGAAAAATGCAACAAAACAAGAAATTGGAGGTGCGGCAAAGGTTTCACAGGAACCGAAAAGGTTTATAAGGGAAGTGAAGCCGGATGCTGGTGCGGATATTAAATTAGGACAAAGTATTACCGTAGATATATTCGCTGATGTTAAACAGGTGGATGTGATTGGAATGACTAAGGGGAAGGGATTTGCAGGTGTGATGAAGAGATGGAATTTTAAGGGTGGCGCACAAACCCATGGGTCTACACGGCATAGACCGCCTGGTTCGATTGGTTCCAACACCGACCCTGGAA
>MHZD01000058.1:1009-3588 GCA_001828645.1 Planctomycetes bacterium RIFOXYC2_FULL_41_27
TGGAAGGGTAATCAGGGGGAAAAAAATGGCTGGAAGACTCGGTGTCGAACGTATAACAGTAAAGAATATTGATGTGGTGAAGATTGATAAAGACAGGAATTTGTTATTTGTTAGGGGTGCGGTTCCTGGACATAAAGGAAGTTATCTTATATTAAATAAAAGTAGAGTAAAAGGATAGGTAAATAAAAGTTATGGAAATACCTGTATATAGCAAAGAGGGAGAAAAAATAGATAACTTGCAGTTGGATGATAAGAAGTTCGGCGGGCCTATTCGTAATAAACTGCTGAGAGATGCGGTCACTATGTACGAAGCAAACAAGAGGCAGGGGACGGCTTGTACAAAAACAAGAGGTGAGGTTGCAGGCGGTGGAAGAAAACCTTGGGTTCAAAAGCATACTGGTAGGGCAAGGGCTGGTAGTATACGTTCGCCACTGTGGAAAGGTGGTGGTGTATCGTTTGGTCCTAGGCCAAGAGATTATTCATATGCAATTCCCAAAAAAGCCAGGAAATTGGCTCTTTACACAGCATTGTCTGCAAAGGTAAGGGATAATGAGTTAGTTGTTATAGATAATTTAAATTTTGATATTCCCAAGACCAAACAAATGGTTGGTATATTAAAAGCCCTTAACATAGATAATTCCAGTTGTCTGATAGTGATACCAAAGGCAAATGAAAATGTTTGGAAATCTGCAAGGAATATACCCTCTGTAAAAATAATGACGAGTACAGAGCTAAATGCATATGAAATTCTTAGGCCAAAAAAAGTACTTTTAACAAAGGAAGCATTGAGCAGTATCGGATAGGAGTAAAGAATATCTTATGGACAGTTACAGTATAATAAAGAAACCTCTACGAACTGAAAAGAGCGTTGCGGATGGAGAGGCAACGAATTCTTATCATTTTGAAGTAGATTTAAGAGCAAATAAGATTCAGATAAAAAAAGCAGTTGAGAAATTCTTCAATGTGAAAGTTCAGGATGTAAGAACCCTAGTAAGAAAAGGCAAGGCGAGAAGGGTTCGGTTCAAATTAGGGAGAACAAAAGACTGGAAGAAGGCTGTTATTACGCTGAAAGAGGGAAGTACAATAGATTTTGGCTATTAAAAAAATAAACGAAGAGGAATAGATATTCATGGGAATTAGATATTATAAACCGGTTACAGCAGGAAGAAGATTCGCAAGTGTTTCTGAGTTTTCAGAAATCACAAAAACTAAGCCTGAAAAATCATTATTAGCACCTTTAAGAAAAACCGGTGGTCGAAATACCGAAGGTAAAATAACAGCAGAACATATTGGCGGTGGAAGCAGGCGGCATTATAGAATTATTGATTTTAAACGAAAAAAAGATAATATTCCGGCGAAGGTTGCCAGTATAGAATATGATCCTAACCGATCAGCACGTATTGCCCTGCTACATTATGTAGATGGCGAGAAGAGATATATTCTCGCCCCTGATAAGTTACAAGTCGGTCAGACCGTAATGTCGGGTAATAAAGTGGAACCAGAAATCGGCAATTGTATGGCGCTTAAAAATATACCTATGGGCTTAGATATCCATAATATCGAATTACGTATTGGTCAGGGTGGACAATTGGTGCGTTCTGCAGGCGGAGTAGCAAAATTGCTGGCGAAAGAAGGAAATTATGCGCATATTGTGCTACCATCGGGTGAGGTAAGGAAGGTATTTGACGGTTGCAGGGCTACGATTGGCCAGCTTAGTAATCTCGATCATAGTAATATCAGATTAGGAAAAGCAGGGAGAAGCCGTTGGAAAGGGATAAGACCACGTGTGAGGGGTGTAGCGCAAAACCCTGTAGCGCATCCGTTGGGTGGTGGAGAAGGTAGAAGCGGTGGTGGACGGCATCCTTGTTCCAGGACAGGTTTGTTAGCGAAAGGTGGAAAAACGCGAAAAAAGAAAGCGATAAGTAATAGGCTTATAATTCGCAGACGAAGGATTGGCGCCAGGGGCAATTTATAAAATAGAATAGATTAACTGGTAATGGGGAGATGTTATGAGTCGTTCAGTAAAAAAGGGACCATACGTTGATAGTAAGTTAATGGAAAAAGTATTGAAGCAAAAAGATGCAGGCGGCAGTGAACCTATACGGACATGGGCGAGAAGCTGTACGATTGTGCCTGAGTTTGTTTCACATACCTTTATGATTCATAACGGTAAAATATTTCAAAAACTATTTGTTACGGATGATATGGTTGGCCATAAGCTTGGAGAGTTTGCTCAAACGCGCACTTTTAGGGCTCACGGTGGTGTGAAAAAGAAAGAAACACTGCAAGGTTAGCAAGTTGTAAGGTCAATTATAGATTGTTGCACTGAAAGGTTGTATAAAAATGGAATTTAGATCATGTTGTAAATATGCGAGGATATCACCACGAAAAGCACGATATGTTATTGATCTTGTCCGAGGTAAATCGGTTAATGATGCATTAAGGATTTTGAGGGCGACTCACAAACGCGCATCTTACATGATAGATAAGGTAATTAGAGCTGCCATAGCTGCTGCAAATGAAAATTTGGACGTTGATGTTGATTCTTTGTATGTAACACAAGCTTTAGTGGATGGTGG
>MHZD01000059.1 GCA_001828645.1 Planctomycetes bacterium RIFOXYC2_FULL_41_27
TTGTTAAAATGTCTACGCCTCTTTTCGTAAGGATTTTCCTTAACGTAGCGCTGATTTCCCTGTCTTCTGCTGGAATGATGTCATTTAATAGTTCTATAATGGTGACTTTTGAACCAAGGATATTAAAAAGATACGCGAACTCAATTCCTACAGCACCGGCACCAGCTATAATGATAGATTTAGGAAATTCTTCCTGTAATAAGATGTCATCGCTGGTGAGTACGTATTTCCCATCGCAGGGAATTGCATGAGGAATGAGTGGAACGGAACCGGTAGCCAAGATAACATTTTTTGCTGCTAATTCGACAAGGATTGTTCCATTTTTTTTAACTAATACGTTATGTGCAGAAGTGAGTTGCCCTTCGCCTTCAAAGACCTGAACACCATTTTTTTTGAGGAGAAATTGCGTTCCCTGGAATAATCGTTTAACGACGGACTCTTTGCGTCGATGAAACTGTGGATAATTAATCCCTAATTTATCAAAAGTAATTCCATATTCATGTGCTTTAAGTAACTTACGGTAAATGTCAGCAGAATGTAAAAGTACCTTTGTTGGGATGCAACCCTGATGTAAACACGTGCCACCGACCTTGTTTTTTTCGACGAGTGCAGTCTTTATTCCAAGCTGGGCAGCTTTTATGGCTGCCACGTAACCGCCAGGCCCGCCACCAATGATTACAAGATCGAAGGTAGCGCTTCTATCAGGCAATTACCCCTCCTTTTTCCACGTGAATAATATAACGAATATTAGCGCAATGGCAATAACCATAATTGCCTTTGGACTAATGTCTGGAATGATCGATTTCTCCATAGATAAAGATAATAACTTGCCTATCATGTTTCACCTCCTTTTTAAATTAAGATTTTATGGACGAAAATCAATTATATAAAAGATACTTGTCAGAATGAGTTACTCTGTGTAAATCCATAATATTTATAATTTTTATTTTCAACTGATACTCTTCTTGTGGATATTCTTTTTCAATCTTTTCCAACCTCGGTGAGTAACCATCTAAAACAGCTACCACATTTTTTGAGACTGTTCTGCCAACTATTTGATAACCCGTATCGGTCTTTGCATCATAGATAGCAATAGATATATTTGGATTCTCAAGAATATTTTCTATTGTTTTTTTGCAAAACCACGACTTGAAAGCTACATGTTCATTGTCTGGTAAAAAAGTCAAATCCTGAGCTACCGCTAGGTGCACCTCTTTCTTTTGGTTTGATGTTGCCACATAAAATAGTTCAACTTTTTTACTAAAATCTTTAATTCGGCTCAGGATATTTTCCATTGTATACCCAAGGACTCAAACACAGGAATTTATCAATTATAAAGGCACATCAAAAGTTTTGAAATTGATGTGCCTTTATAAATACCATTAAGATTTCATATTCCTATTTACCGTATTTTATGTTGTTGCTGTTTCCATAACGGGTTTTGAAATAGGTACGGCGCTCGATTTGTACCAGTCCTGATAATAATCGCCAGAATCGTATAATTCCTTTAGATTCTGCAATACTTGCTCAAAAACTTGTTTCCAATCCGAACCTACCCTGAATGCAAACATGGAGTTTCTTGGATTTTTTGTTGTTTTAATAGAGTTTCTAAAACGTGTCCTCAGGTTATCACCTGCATAAATATGGTCATAAACATACTGCATGCCGTCAATAAAGTCTTCTAATGTCATGTCTACGAAACGATGGACCACATGGGCTGTGTCGTAATATTGCCAATCATCCGGATAGTTTTTCCTGAAAATCCTCTTTTCTGAATCCAGTCTTGCATAGAGTTGTGTCTTGGGGAATGGGCAGTTAATACCAAAGGTCAAAACATCAATATTGTTCTCTAATATGAACTCGGTCATTCTTTTGAAAGAGTCTTTATCATCTCCATCAGCTCCAAATACTACTGAACCCCAGACAATCAATCCGGCATTATGTATCTTTTGAATACAATCAAAATAACTATCGGTACCCAACTTCAGATTTACACGTTTATTCATTTTCTCCAAAACGGCCTCATTCGTAGATTCTATACCGATAAGCATACCAAAATTGCCGCTCTTGGCCATATAATCTAATGTTTCCGGGTCTTGAGAAATGTTTAACGCCGTGAATCCCAACCAATCTTTGCGTATTCCACGTTCCACCATTCCCTTGAAAAGATCCCGCGCCCTCTCGTTTGATTTCTTACCATGCCCATAGAAGTTATCTTCCGCTAACATCAATCCCTTGTAATCTGTGGCTGCCATCTCATCGAGGACATCTTCATAAGGTCTTTCCCTGAATTTTCTGCCCTGGAATGTGGGTACACTGCAAAAATCGCAGTAGTTCGGGCATCCTTTTGTTGTTACGATGGAGGAAAATTTATAGTTATATTTTTTCTGCATGAGTTCTCTGTTTGGATATACCTTCTTCATCAAACTGAGGGGAGGTAATCCACCCTGATAGACCTTTTTCAGTTTTCCCTCTTCGAAATCTTTAATAACCTGCGGCCACACTTCTTCTGCTTCACCCACAAAAACAGCATCAACGTAATTTGCAGCTTCTTCAGGCACAACAGATGCGTGTATTCCACCCATGATTACTGTCATGCCCTTTTTCCTGCAAGCGGCAGCAATCTTATAGGCCCTGGGTGATTGATAGGTAACTGCGGTAATACACACAAGGTCAACCGGTTTAAAAGTGATTTCATCCTTATCATTCATTGCCAATTCAATATTTTCGTCGATAACGTCAAATTCCCAATCACCGGGTGTAAGAGCAACAACATAGGCAAGATTCAAAGGCATTTGGACGATTACCGTAATACTCTCCTCACCATGCCTACCAGGTTTATGTGGATTAATTAACATCATTTTTCTACTCATATTTTTATTTACCT
>MHZD01000060.1 GCA_001828645.1 Planctomycetes bacterium RIFOXYC2_FULL_41_27
CGATGAGTGTGTCCCGTATCCGTGCGAGCAGGATAGGGCGAGCGTGGCCGTAAAAAGAACGCTCGATTGGGCAGAACGGTGCTTCCGTGCACACACGAATAAAGAACAAACGCTCTTTGGTATCGTGCAGGGGAGTGTATTCAAGGAACTTCGCATCGAATGTGCCAGAAACCTCGTAGCAATGGATTTTGAGGGATATGCAATTGGTGGTTTAAGTGTGGGAGAAGGCAGTTTTTTGATGAACGAAGTGCTGGACTATACGGTAGAATATTTACCAAATGACAGGCCTCGATATCTGATGGGTGTTGGGTTTCCTACGGATATCCTGGATGCCGTGGAACGTGGAATTGATATGTTTGATTGTGTGGTTCCGACCCGCAATGGAAGAAACGGATGCGCCTTTACGAGTGCAGGGAAGGTAAAGATACTGAACAGTCAATACAAAGAAGACGCAAAACCCCTTGATGAAATGTGCGGTTGTTATACATGTCAGAATTTTACACGGGCGTATTTGCGACATCTTTTTATGGCAAACGAGATACTGGGATTAACCTTGATGTCATTGCATAATATATATTATTTTCAAAATCTGATGCAGGAAACAAGAGAAGCCATCAAGAAAGGTGAATTCAAAGATTTTAAAACTAACTTTTTATTAAAACAGTCAGAAACTAATAAGAATTAATTCGCTATCTATATTTTGAGTAAAATTTTTCAATACGGGTAAGGAGGAATATTATGTTTTTTTTATTACAAACGGCTGCAAAACAATCATCGCCAGGTGGCATGCTGTCCATGCTACTTCCTTTTATACTAATGTTTGTTGTTATGTACTTTCTAATACTAAGACCGCAGAAAAGAAAGGAAAGAGACCGCAAGGCGCTGATATCCAGAGTTAAAAAGAACGATAGAGTCGTAACTGCCGGCGGAGTCCATGGAACGATTACATCCGTACGAGAGAATGAGATAATCCTCCGAATCGACGATGCTAAAGATGTGAAGGTCAAGCTTGATAGAAGCGCAATTGCCACAGTATTAGAAGTTTCTCACGATGACGAAGAGACAGAAGAAACAAAATAACTTTTAGTATTATTTATGAATCAGCTATTTATTACAAACCGCGGAAAGGGAGCCTGTTGAGGAGAAATAAATGATTAAAAATTTAAGGTGGAAAATACCTCTCATTGTTGTGGTTATCGCTATCGGTATAATGATTTTATATCCACCGGCAGAAAAAGTTTTAAAGAGGGAGAGCGTTAAAGAAATCGACGGCAAGGTCGTTGAGCGGACTACGCTGGAAAAATCATGGACAAATTTCTTCATAACAAATCCGGTTATACGCGAGACGATTGTCAGTGAAGAAACAGATAAAGACGGAAAGCAAGTACGCAACAAGACCGTTGAATATACGTCAAAGGGTAAAATAAAGCTTGGATTAGACCTCAAGGGCGGCTCCGAATTACTTTATAAGGTACGGGTCGATGAAAGAGAAGATCATCCGGGTATTACAAAAGAAATTATTGAGGTGTTAAAGAAGAGAATAGACCCACAAGGAGTTATAGAATACAGGATTCAAGAACAAGGCAGTCATCGGATACTTATCCAGGTTCCTGGCGCAACAAAGACAGAAATAGAAGCGCTGAAGAATCGAATTACGCGTCTTGGCAAGCTTGAATTCAAGCTGGCAGCCAGCAGCGATAGCCCTGAATATAAAGATGCGATGGAAGAAAAACAAGTTCCAGGTTTTTATAAACACTGGTTAAGAAAGAAAAAGGGAGAAGAAGGGGAAGCGGGTAAATGGCACCTTATCCGAAACAAAACTGAGATCTCTGGAGAACATCTAGCCAGAATATATGCCGACCGCAAGGGGATTGAACCCGTAGTCGGCTTTGAATTTGATGCTATTGGTAAATCCAAATTTGGACAACTCACCGAGAGAAATATTGGTAAGCCTTTGGCAATTATCCTGGATGGTACGCTTTACTCGGCGCCTGTCATACGTGACCGCATTCCGGGAACAGGTATTATTGAAGGGAATTTTACACAGGATGAGGTTAATGAGCTCATTGCCATCATGCGGGCAGGAAGTCTCCCTGCAGACCTTGAACTCGAAATGGAGACCATGGTTGGGCCAAGCTTGGGCAGAGATTCGATTAATAGAGGATTGATGGCAGGCGCTATAGGGGGTGCTTTTGCTATCCTTTTCATCGGAATCTATTATATGGGCGTAGGGTGGGTTGCTAACAGTGCAAACGCATTAAATATCTTCCTGATAGTTGGGGCAATGGCACTGCTCGATGCTACTACGACACTTCCCGGTATAGCAGGTTTGGTACTTATGATCGGTATGGGAATTGACGCCAACGTGCTCATTTTTGAAAGGATTCGTGAAGAAAAGGCCAAAGGGAAACCGGTCCGTGCGGCAGTTAAAGCAGGCTATGAAAAGGCGTTTTCTGCTATATTCGATTCCAACGTCACAACCTTGATTACAGGGGTAATACTTGCTGCCGTGGGTACAGGTCCTGTGAAAGGATTTGCATGGACATTGATCCTGGGTTTAATTATTAACCTGTTTACTGCCATTTTTGTAACGAGAGTCATATATGAATTGTTTATGGATTTGACCTGGATCAAGAATTTCTCCATGTTTAAACTTGTTGGCATTCCCAGCATCAGATTTATTAATTATCGCTTTATTCTGGTTGCAGTTTCTGGCGCATGTATCATCGGTGGTCTGACAACGTTTGCCCTCCGTGGAAACAAAAAATATGATATTGATTTCACTGGTGGTACTCTGGTTCATTTACACCTGAAAAATTCAACTCCGGCAGGATTTATAAGGAATGCGCTTGGCGAAACGGATTACGAAGAAGCCGAGGTGCAGAGTATTTTATCTGGAGAAAATCTGGCACAGTTTTCGTCTACCTCAAATGAATTTGGCATCCGAATAAAAGAACTAAACGAGAAAAAGGTAAAACAAAAATTAACAGAGGATATTAAAAGCGCTCTGGATAAAGCAGGTCTGACTGCCGAGATGGATTTTATTGAACCAACCGTTTTTAATCTCAGGCTGCAAAAACCAACAGATGAACTGATTATTCAAAAAAACCTAAAAGCGGCAGGCTATACTGAAGAGGATGTGGTATCGATAATGCCAATTAATCAGCCTGCAAACAAATATTTGGTGAGTGTTGCAGGTCTGGAAGACGTAACAAAACGCCAAAAATTAATGAATGCTATTGTTGATGGATTGAAAAATAACCTTGTATACCACGATATCAAAATAACAATGGGGGATATCGCCGAGGCATTACAAACACAGGATGTCAGTATGCAAGCCTCTAAGCCTTTCATAGACGTTGAATCCAGCGAACAGATAGACCCCCTTATCTTCAATCAAGAGTTAAATAGACAGGGATTTGGTAATATTTCTGTAACATCACAATCGAAAGATTCAGCAACAGCACGTGCAAGGAAATTGAGAATAGAAGGACCGAGAACAATCTTGCAGGACGTAAAGCAAACAGTAAAAGAAACGATTTCAATACCGAGTATTTATAATACCGGAGATACAGCAATCAATGTCGAGCTAAAAGAAAGTATAAGTAAGGGAAATTTTATAGCGATGATCAATGGAATCAAACCCATTAAAGATGCTGTTAAAAGTGTGTATGCGCTGAATGCTCCGGCACAATTATTTGCAATTTACGTGAAGCCTTTGAGCGCAGGAAAGGTACAAGAGAAAATCAAGGAAGACATCGTGAATACGTTTAAGGACAATCTATATGCAGAAAAAATAGGTGTCTCTTTTGAATTATTAAAAGATGTTTCTGCCCAGGAAAAGGAATCGAGTTCAGCACAATTTCGCATGGCATTGTCACAACCGCTGAAGAAAGAAGTTATCGAAGAGGCGCTGACTTCTGCGGGATATTCCAATATGCTTGAACAGGGGTTAGAGTCTGGAATGGAATATCA
>MHZD01000061.1 GCA_001828645.1 Planctomycetes bacterium RIFOXYC2_FULL_41_27
TCCCCATTTTCATGAGGACAAGTTTCCGGGAACTTCTTATACCGTAGGAATATCCATAGATGAGTAATTTTACCATTGACTTTGGGTGGTACTCATGAGCGCCTGCTTTAAACGGGATGATTGGCAATCCCATTTCTTGAAAATCCATGTTCTCTACAAATGCATCATATGCCCTCACCGGATCTTCTGTACCTACATAATCTTCTATCGTTGGTGGAAATAATGTTTTTTGATTCCTATTCCCTATAATATAAGCCATATTTACTTGTCTCCTTGATCAAACTTGTTTACATGCAATGAGGTATATTTTGCCACATCCCAAGAAGATATATTAGCCTTGGAATGCTACTTAACTAATTATACCACAATGCTTTATGCTAACACAAACAAGTTGCAGAGCCAAGCTTTTTCTGATGTATTTTACTACTTTATAAGTACTTACGTGCTTTCCCACACAGAAGAACTGCAAACCCATCCATGGCTTTGTCTCAATTGTATTGAGAAATTTTCATTTGACCCAGCCTCGAAGTGAACCCATCATTATTATTTTTGTTGGGTGCGCTCTGCTTTACGAGTTTAGCCCGAACGAGCCATAATTTTGATAGGGGATAGGGAAGGCTTTTACCTCCTCCCCCTCCCTCCGAACCATACAGGCGGGACTCCCGCATACGGCTCTCCAGTCAGTGGTTACCCCTTCGGGATTGATAGAGCTGTTCTTGAAATGAGATTATAGTGATCATTCCAAGTCCAGTAAAATTGACTTACAACATCATTCTTTTACCTCACAAACTATCAACATGAATTCCGTCCATAAGAAAGGTTATGCTTCATCCACCATCTCCAACTTGCTTAGGCATCTCTGCCACTCTTTGTTGGTCTTTCTTCCTTCTTGATAGTCTTCACTCATCCACCCCCCTGTCTCCCTTTGCTCCACATCCGTTACGATGTTTCTTCGCTCCTATGGAGGCTCTGACTCCTGATACAGTCGCTCCCTCTATCAGGTATCCTTGATTCCTGTCTGCGTGCACCGTACAGGCAGGACGGAAAGCGTTTTCCCGGAAGGGGACTTTCACCCCCCTGGCATTGCGCGCTCTCAGGTGCATTAAGGGACAAGACCTTTGCCCGCAATTGATATTTATGCGCATAATCCTCCCACATATTTGTCAGGTTCTTAGGACAGACGATGAGCGTTTCAAGGAAAAAGCCTTCTTTAAGATAGCTGTGGTAAGGCGAAAGTAATCTGTCGGCAGATGATAGTTTCCCTTCCCTGTAAAGTTTTATCATAAGAAACTCTCATACATACTCGATAAGTTCTCTTGCAAGTATCGTCTATTATTCGCTTACTGTAACGTCCATATAAAGATGATTTTTCGTCATAACAAGGCATGAGCCTAAAATTTACCCTGTATTGTTTCTACCAGGCACTCTTTAAATATTGAAAGGGCAATATCGACATCGTCTTTCGCCAGTATCAATGGGGGGCAAAACCGGATTGCGCTGCGTCCACAACCCAAAAGCAAAAGCCCTTTTGAAAAAGCTTTTTGGATAATGCTATCTCGCACTTCTGGCACATATTCTTTTGTTTGTTTATCTTTTACAATTTCGGCAGCAAGCATAAGTCCCAACCCCCTGACATCTCCAATAATGGGATAGGTGCGTTCTAATTTCTTCAATTCGTTTATCATGTAATTGCCTTGTTTGGCCGCATTATCAATGAGTCCTTCTTCAAGAAGCCTAATGGTTGTAAGCGCTGCCTGACAACTAACAGGATTGCCGCCAAAGGTGCTTGCATGACTGCCAGGAAGCCAATTCATTATTTTCTCTGATGCAACCATGGCGGATAAGGGAAGTCCTGACGCAATACCTTTAGCAAGAGTAATAATATCAGGAACTATGTCAAAATGCTCGGAGGCAAACATCCTGCCCGTTCTTCCCATGCCTGATTGTGCTTCATCGGCAATGTAAAGGATGTTGAAATCGCGTGTCAACTGATACAGCGCCTTGTGGAACTCTTTTGGAGGCACTATGTATCCGCCTTCTCCCTGGATAATTTCGACAAATATCGCTGCCACATCTTCTGGAGGGACTTTTGTTTTAAACAATTCTTCCCGTATCCAGGTTACACATGCCATATGACAGTTATCTGGAGTCAAACCATAATGACATCTGTAGCAGTATGCATAGGGAATATGAATCACTTCAGGAATTAAAGGGAGAAAATGTTTGCGCTGATTTAATTTGCTCGCTGTCAGAGAAAGCGCCCCCATGGTTCTTCCATGAAAGGCATTGTAAAAGGCAATAACAATGCTGCGCTTAGTGTGGTAGCGCGCAAGTTTAAACGCAGCCTCTACGGACTCAGCGCCAGAATTCCCAAAGAAAACCCTTTTAGTATAAGATCCTGGACAAATTGCAGAGAGTTTTTCTGCTAGTTGAATTTGCAAGGGATTATAAAAATCTGCGCCTGACATGTGAATAAGCGTACTTGCCTGACTGGAAATCGACGCAACAATCTGGTCGTGATTGTGTCCGGTATTACATACGGCTACACCCGAGGTAAAATCAAGAAAGATATTGTCATCAACATCCGTAACCACCATACCTTTTGCACTTTTTACCACCAACGGGTAGCCCTTCGTCGACGAAGGCGAGATATATTTCTTTTCCTTTTCCAGGTATTGAACTGCATTGGGGCCGGGAAGTTTCGTGCGTATACAAGGATAGCTTTTAAACGTCATTTGAACCTCTTAGTACACTGTCATAGCCAGTATCAAGTTTTTATGAAGTAAAAAATCAGCAGTATTAATTTTTCTTTTGGCAATAATATTTATATACCAAATCGGCAAATGCCTCCAGGGCGTATGAACCTTTCCCAAGGTCTGCAAGGCATCTCCTGAATTCACGTAAATTTTTAAAATTTTCTGATGTATACTGGGCAACAAACGTTTCAGCGGATATAAAGTTTAATTCCGGCCCTTTATCATCCGGACTCTGGTAAATTTTATAAGCCACAATATCGGTAATCATTTTTAAGTTAACTTCTTTTACTCTCGAAATCATAGTTTTAACGATTTCAAAGCTCAGGAGTTGCTTATCCTGATAGTAATTAAACACCGTATCAGCAAATTGATTAATGGATTTCATTCCCTTATCAAGCTGAGACAACTGGTTTTTGAATGAATCCATGTCTTTAAAGTTTTCTGATATATATTGGGACACAGATTCCGCAGCCGCTAAAAAGTTCGATTCCGGCCCCATATCTTCAGGACTTCCCGATATCTGATATGCTACAATGTCGGCAATAGTTTTCAGTGAAATGTCTTCCCTGCTGTGAATTTTACTTTTTATTAGTTCTTTATCGATCGGCATTTTATACCCTCCGTTATCCCGTAAATAAAAAATCTATACTTGCACTTGACAACGACATATTTTATAAATATATTTACGTAAGAGCAACTACTATAATCAATAATACAACCAGTACGTAAATATCTTTTTTTAAAGTAAACTCTAAATGATTATTAAGAATTTGCCTGAATTTATTCAAAACTTCATTAACATTTACTCTTCTTAAAAGGTGTATTATGGAAACAAAAGCAAAAAATAGATTTATAAACTCGATTACG
>MHZD01000062.1 GCA_001828645.1 Planctomycetes bacterium RIFOXYC2_FULL_41_27
TAATCCCCCTTAAGAAAGGGGGATTGAGGGGGTTGTTACTCTGCGTTCTCCGTGTCCTCGGTGGCAAATTATTTATTCTTCAATACTATCCGTGCAAATCTGCGTTTCCCTACTTTAAGAATCATGTCGGGTTTTATTTCAATGTTCAGAGCGGGATCGTTGATGGCATCATTGTTTATGCTTACCCCACCCTGTTGAACCAATCGGCGCGCCTCGCTGTTGGTATTTGCAAAGCCGCACAGGACAATAAGCCGTGTAATCCATATCTTGCCATCGGTCAATTCGCTCCCGGATATTTGAACATCCGGGATGTTGTCTGGCAGCGCATGTTCTTTAAAAATACGGTCAAACTCAGCAGCGGCAGCATCTGCATCCGTGTCGGTATGATACCGTCGAACGATAGCCTTAGCTAGTGTTACCTTTGCGGTACGCGGATGTGTGTGGACGTCGAGAAGTTGGTTGATTTCATTGATACCCAGGTCTGTAGCAAGTTCGAAATACTTACGCATCAAGTTGTCCGGGATGGACATCGCCTTGCCAAACATTTCACCGGGGGATTCGGTTACGCCAATATAATTTCCAAGGCTCTTACTCATCTTTTTGTTGCCATCGGTTCCTTCAAGGAGCGGCGTAGTTAATGCAACCTGTGGTTCCATGCCCGCATCCCTCTGGAGGTCTCTCCCCACAAGTAGATTGAATAACTGATCGGTGCCCCCAAGCTCTACATCGCTTTTTACCATAATAGAATCGTATCCCTGCATAAGGGGATAGATAAATTCATTAACGCTGATAGGGATGCCTGCGTTGTACCGGTTTGTGAAGTCATCGCGTTCCATCATACGCGCTACGGTCATCTGTGCCGTGAGTTTGATAACGTCGTTAAACGTCATTTTTTCAAACCATTTGCTGTTATAGACTACTTCAGTTTTATTCAAATCGAGTATTTTGCCAGCCTGTGAGAGGTATGTCCTGGCATTTTCCATGACCTTGTCATGGGAGAGTATGGGTCGTGTCTTGTTTGCGCCGGACGGGTCGCCTACTGTTGCAGTGTGATCTCCGATAATGAGAATGGCAGTATGTCCGAGCGATTGAAACGTACGCAATTTGTGTATGGGAATGGCATTTCCTATGTGGATATCAGGGGCGGTCGGATCGAGTCCTAATTTTACTCTGAGTGGTTTGTTCTCTTTCACAGACCTGCTCAGTTTTTTTGTTAACTCTGCTTTTGTGACAATATCTACGGTTCCCCGCAGGATAATTTCTAATTGTTCATCTACGTCTTTAAACATAGCTCCTCCGTGGTATTTTTCTTTTGCTGATATTAATTACTTCTTATTAAGGCACAAACAGTACAAGGTAAATAGGGAAAATATTTGCGATTTTAGATTTATGATTTAGGATTTGATTCTGCACTTCTAAATCATAAATTGTAATTCTCAAATCGTAATTCGTAATTCGTAAATCAGTTTAATATCATTATGGCCGATGAATAAATCGGATTAGAATACCGGGACTTTTCCTTTTAAATAATATTTAAAATACAGCAAGAAAACCAGGGTTAATGAATTATGTAAAATATGTATGGCTACGGAGGCAGCAAGGGTTTGTGTTTTCTCGTACAAATAACCCAGGAGTATTCCCAGGATAAGTATTTGAAAAAAGGCAAATATATCCATGTGTACAGCAGCGAAAAGGGATGCGCTAATTAAAATGGCATATCGTCCCCCAAAATAGTTTTTCAATGCCGATTGCAGAAATCCCCGGAATATGATTTCTTCTATCAAAGGGGCGATGATGATCCCGAAGAATACCAAACTCATTAAGATGAATAGAGATTTTTCTTCTAAAATCCATTTAACAACGTCCTGCATTTCCGGATTTATGCCGTAATAGTTCGAGATCAAATTAATGACGAATCCAGCCAGGATGATGAGGGGAAGCGTGACCAGATATTTTTTAATACCTTGTTTAATGTTGTTCGATACGTTTACAAGAGAAAGTCCCAGGGCTGTAATTGATTGATGACATTCTACGTGGACAATGTAAAACACATAAGAACAAACTGATACGTTGATGAAAAG
>MHZD01000063.1:0-1575 GCA_001828645.1 Planctomycetes bacterium RIFOXYC2_FULL_41_27
TTCTAAGTTTTGTGTGGGTAAAATTTCACAAATCTGGTAAAAAAGAGGTCAATATTTTAAGTCTCAGATACACTCGATCTTTAATACCATAGGCTCTTCGTTGAATGACACGGATTTTATTATTAACACCTTCAACCAATCCAAGAGAAACTTTATTGTTGGGATTACAGTAACTCACAATGTTGTGCCAGTGTCGTTCAATCATTTTTAGAAATTGGTGAAACGGTTTAAGTCTTGACCATCTCAGTTGGGATTTCCAGTTGGTAAAGAATCGTTCTGCATTGCTAGCGCTTTTGTAATCCCAGAGCTTACCAAATGATTCTTTCAAGAGGTAAGCCTTATAGATACGTTTATTGGCCTTGAAAAGTAGCTTTAATGCACGTTTGCCTTTTATATCTAAATTGGCTTTGTGTGACAGAAGCGTATACTTCTGTCCTTTGATAAATATTCGTTCTTTCTCATTTACACGGCGATACTCCTGTTTACGGACTTTGTCCATAGCATCACCAAGATGGCGAATGATGTGAAATTTGTCGTAGATGATTTGAGCATGTGGGATATGCTTGATCGTGGACTTCCGAAAGGGCTTCCACATGTCCATGACAACAATGGCTATGTTTTTCTTCTGGCTGTCAGAAAGCGTATTATAAAACAAATCCAGGTCTTCTTCTCTACGACCTTCACCACCTATCCATATGGGACGTCCTTTATCCAAATCACTCACACAGGTCATATACGTATGCCCCTTACGGACAGAAATTTCGTCTATCCCTATGGCTCGAAGCTTGGTGATTTTGCCAAAACGATCAACAATTTCATTCATATAGTTTATTTCCATTTGCCTGACTTGATACCAGCTCAGCCGTTCCAGTTCAGCTGCTCGCTTGATCGTAAGTTCACGACAGAGTCTGCCAACATGACGTTCGTATCGCTTGGTATTTCTCGTATTCGAGGCAAGCCATGACAACGTTTCTACTTTCACGGCATTACATGTCTTGCAAAATACACGGCGGTATTCAAATTCAACGTAGATTCTAAATGCACCGCTCGAAAGGTCTCTTGCCCGTTTGATTTCGCTATCGTAATATGTCTTTGATGGTGTATGACAAACAGAGCAAACGGTTTTTTTTGACGGCGTATCAGTTTGATGACCCTCGCATACGGATCACCATAAACGCCGGTTAATTTACTTCGCGCTCGAAATCCAGAATGTGAATATAATTCTGATAAGGTTTTACAGGTTTTCATGAATACTCCTTTCTCTTGCCAGAATAGTATACCTACACGTGACAGCTTTTTGGAGTCCTATTTTACCCCGAAAACCTTATTTCTTGTGGTATTGAGAAAGAACTATACTGAAATTTTACCCACACAAAACTTAGAAGACCCAAATTTATTAATCGAGGTAACTATAATGGAAAAGGAAAATAAACATCTAATAATTATCGGTGGTGTTGCAGCCGGTATGAAAGCGGCGGCAAAGGCACGGCGCGAGTCGCCTACTATGAAAATTACTGTCGTAACAGATGAACATTATATTTCTTATGCAAGTTGCGGTATGCCTTATTTTATCGG
>MHZD01000063.1:1607-1965 GCA_001828645.1 Planctomycetes bacterium RIFOXYC2_FULL_41_27
TCCGAGAACCTCCCTACTTTAAGAATATGCTTAATATTAACGTTCTTACCAGACATCAAGCAACGGCAATAAATACCAAGTCTAAGCAAATCAAAGTCAACGACCTTGAGAAAGGACAGGAACTCATATTCAACTATGACAGACTTATTATCGCCACAGGTGCACAGCCCATTGTGCCTCCACTGCCTGGAATCTCTCTGGGCAACATCTTTACACTTAGAACTATCGCTGATGTGTTAATGATAAGAACACTTGTGGACAGCGGGAATATTAAAAATGCTGTGGTTGTTGGCGGTGGACTTATAGGCCTGGAAGTGGCAGAAAATCTAATTCTGAGGGGTATCAAAGTAACGGTTGT
>MHZD01000064.1 GCA_001828645.1 Planctomycetes bacterium RIFOXYC2_FULL_41_27
AGCAGCTAGGGGTGCTATCTCAAAGCAATGGGATGAATGGATAAAACAGCGTAAATTAACTATATTAACAAAGACAACAGAAGAATCCTCTTGGCAAAATATCAAGGATAGTCTGTTCTAACCTAGAGGATAGGTTTGCAACTTCACATAAAGAAACATCTCTCTTTTGCCCCTTGTAACGTTCTACTCAAACCTTCAACCATTCATTAACGGTTCCCTAAATCGCAGACTTTACGTGGTAATTTCTACTTTCCCAATTGATAAACGAAAGAAAAAAGTCGTATGATTAAATATATAAGGTAATATTTTAAATTTAATGACTGGGTTATGGATATATTAAGTTAAATCCGATTTATCAATTCCTGAACATATCGTTTTAAACCATCATCTCCTGCATACCGCACACCCAATGACTTGGATTGGGTATTATCGATAGTATTGACAGGTTGTCTGGGTGTGCCGCTGAGATTGGATTGGGAGGCGCATATCTCTTTAGCTATACGAGCTACGCTCATGTTATCGACGTAAAAGTCTACCAGGTTATAAATCTTTCCTGCGGCTTCTTTGTTGCCAATCGCCAGGTCTATAGCCTGGACGACATCTTCAACATTAACGATCTTTCCACCCTCAGAAACTTCCACGTTACATCCATGTTTGATGTCTTTTATGATATTATACCAGGCAGAATGCGCCAGATGCGGGTTTATGCCATAGATACCTACAGGGCGAAAGATGGTTGTATCAAAGGACTTTGAGAGATAATATGCATGACAGAATGCCTCCACCGATGCCTTGTAAGCGCCATAATTCGAATCGGGTATCAAGGGGTGTAATTCATCCAGCTTGATATTGGGAAAGATGCGCCCATACACTGCACAGGAACTGATAAAGATGAATTGCTTGATGCCCGCTTGTTTAGAGGCATCCAGCAGTTCTATACTGCCCAGGAGATTTGCCTCAACAAATCGTTTAATATCCCTATTTGCCGCTTCATGAAACGTAGCCCCCTGCCGCTCATACGCCATGTGGATAACAACGTCTGCGCCCTGCACAAATTGTTTTAAGTTTTCCTTATTAGTTAAGTCGCCTTTATGAAATGTAATTTTCTTCTGATAATCCTCGAGATGCAAGACGTTGCTGCTGTCCCGTATAAGCGCCTGGATGTGAACGTCCCTCCCGAAGATCTTTTTTGCCACGTAGTGACCGAGGAAGCCTGTTAGACCCGTTATGGCAATTTTCATGACTTATCTCTCCAAACCAAAATAAAAAAACCACAAAGACGCAAAGGCACAAAGAAGTTGCAAGTACACAATTAACAGGACAGCTTATTGCCCGCTGTTTATTGTCTCTGCTCTTATTTTCTCTTTGTGTCTTAGTGCCCTTGTGGCCAGACAGCTACATAAAAAAGCAAATCAACCTGGTTTTCTAACTTATAATTCTCTGCGTCCTCCGTATCCTCTGCGGTGAACTCTATTTTAAAGTTGGTGGAGACGAGGGGAATCGAACCCCCGACCTTCTCGTTGCGAACGAGACGCTCTCCCGGACTGAGCTACGTCCCCACATCGAATAGGAAGAAGACATCACAGCTTCTCACGAAGTTACACTCAGTGTATTTCTGTGGTGAAGCGCCATTTTTATTATATATACCTTATTCCAAATTGCAAAATAATTCTTTTGCCAGAAATCTCGTGAAAACATCCGTCAGAGTACAATATTTCAAAATCGTCTTTTCAGATTGACATCTCCAAACACCTCTGTTAATCTAATCCACACATAGAATCATAGATAGATACTACAGAATATAGAAGCCAGAATTAAGAAGTCGGATTTCGAGCTTAGTATTTCGAATTTTTTCCTCTGCGAACTCTGTGGTTACATTTTAATATGATATATTTTTCCTTAGCAATTGGTCTTATCATGATTATCTTCCTCAGTTATGCAACGTGCGGACTGTGGATAAAGCATGCCAGTACCAAAATGATACAGGGGTTTCTGCTGCCCGGCGCCATCGTTCATGAACTCAGCCATGCGCTCCTGTGTCTTGTTACCGGGACTACGATTAAAGAACTGAACCTATTTACATCCAATAGCACGGGAATTAAGTATGATAAACCCAAGATTCCCTTCCTCTTCGATTTTATCATTGCGGCTGCCCCTATGTTTGGCTGTGTCTTTTTCATCTTTTTTATATCAAAGCTGCTTTCCAATCCCATCCACCTCAGCAATGAATTCCCCCAGGAAATTCATTTTTCGCTCAAAGGGCTTTTTGATTTACTACGTCATCTGCTCGATGCGGTATGGGTCACTTTTCATGCCTTTAAGAATCAGTTCCGTATCACAGAGATACACCATATTTTCTTCTTGCTGGCGCTTATCATCTTTACGGTTTCAATGTCGCCCCACAAACAGGACATCAAACACCTCGTTCTTGGGTTTGGCATCATCGCACTCATCCTCTTCTTTCTCGAAAAACTCGGCGTGCACTTGCAACAGTACAAATGGTGGAATTTTTGCGTAAAGGAGTTGTGGGTAATTACTGCCCTAACTATTTCTGTGCTTGCCACCTTACTTTTTATCACGCTCATTATGATGGGTATCATTAAAGGATACAGGTTGACGTTTGGACAGAAAAGTTCTCCTAAATAATCCGGAAATACTTTATTTCAGCAGCTTTTTAACACCGTTGGGTTACGTGTACATCGCAAAGAGCGCACATGGTATTTGCCAGATATCATTCCCATACTCCACCGAAAAGGATATTGTGCGCCTCATTCAAAATAAAGTAACAGTTCACCCCCTCCTATACCTCCCCCATCAAGGGGGAGGAATACAAGGGGACAATGAATATTCCCCGCCCCTTGTGGGAGGGGTTGGGGGAGGGGGTGAACTGTTACAAAATAACAAACTTTCCCGTCCAGTGCATGGAAGAACACGGATAAATATCCAGAGGAACGATTCACTGCTAAAGCATGAAATAGACCTTTTACAGGCATATTTTAAAGGCAAACAGGTAGACTTTGATTTCCCTCTGGATTTAAGTAGCGGTACAACATTCCAAAAAAGGGTATGGGAAAAATTGCGGAAAATTCCGTATGGAGAATGCCGTTCCTATGGGTGGGTTGCCGAACAGATTGGAAATCCTCACTCTGCCAGGGCAGTTGGCATGGCAAATAATAAAAACCCCTTGCCGCCCGTCATCCCCTGCCATCGTGTCATTGGTTCCGATGGAACACTCACGGGCTACGCTTCCGGGCTGCATATCAAAAAATATTTGCTGGAAATGGAATACAATACCATATCCCGAACGAAACGGAATTTGCAGCATGGGGTTTATCCCCCGTTCAATGTCGGCCACAAGGAAGCTATGTAATTGGCTTAGTCGGGTTTCCTTGTCAGAAGCCAGGATAAACGACTGCTATATTTTCTGTAATTCCAGTAAATCAGGTCTAACCCTTGTAAGCAAACTGAGTGTTGCAATGGTAATGAACCCTTCGCCAATGCCAATAACGGCGTGGATACCAGCCATGGCAGGTAAAACAATCTTTAATGGGGCTGTGCCAGAAATGCTTAATTCTACTGCACAACAGGTTGCCGATAACACAAGAGAACACCACGCCGCTGTGAAAATGCCGATAAAAAGGCCTTTCCCACCCTGAATAAAAAGCCGGATAATGGTGTTTATGTAATATCCGAAAAATCCACCCACAACACCCATATTGAAGATATTAGCGCCCAGCGCCGTAAGACCACCATCCTGGAATATCAGGCATTGGACGGTAAGCACCGTTGTCATTATGAGCACAGACACCCATGGGCCAAGAAGGATGGCGATGAGGGTAGCGCCCATGAAATGACCACTCGTTCCACCGCCAACGGGAAAATTGAACATCTGCGCAGCAAAGACGAAGGCAGCCATAACCCCCAGGAGGGGGATGTGTTTTTCTGATATCTTCCTGTTTGCTGTTCGAACAGCAACGCCTATGAATAGGGCAGAAATACCGCCCATCCCGATCCATGTCTTGGTGTCCAGAAATCCGTCAGGGATATGCATCGGCGTCCTCCTAAAAGCAATCTATAAATCTACGTAATATACAATGAAGCAACAAAAACTTTAATGTTTTATTTATCGGAGATATCTTTAATAATTTAGTAAGGTTACGCACTGTAAACCTGTATTACCCATAAAAAGCCTTAATATGTGGACTTTTCTATGATAAATCTACTATCCTTGAAAATTAAAAATAAGGATCCCAGAAGGAATATTGAAAAGTTTTACATCTCTTCAGGTGTCTTAATACCAAGTATCTTAAGGCCATTCTTTATAACCTGGCGTGTAGCATATACCAGTAATATCCTGGCCATTGTTAGTTCTTCGTCATCCGACAAGACACGGTGGGCATTATAAAATCTGTTCAAATTACCACACACATCAATAAGATAATTGCTAATGAAAGAGGGTTCGTAGAGTTCCGCTGCCTTTAATATAATCGAGGGAAATAGCCATAAATTTTTGATAAGGATGATGGCCTCGTCTTCATTCAATAATTCAAAACGTATATCCATTGTTACAGGCCTTCCGTATTTTCTCAGGATACTACAGAGGCGCGCATGGGTATACTGAACATACGGGCCTGTTTCGCCTTCGAAGTTCAGCGCCTCATCCCAATCAAAGACTACGTCTTTATTACGCTTAGTGCTCAAATCGGCGAATATGACTGCTCCAATACCTACATCGTTAGCTACAACTTCTTTATTCTCTAACGAAGGATTCTTTTCTTCTATAATTTTTTTAATGCGTTCAACGGCCTCCATTAACAGGTCTTCCAGTAAAACGACTTTCCCTTTTCGGGTAGACATTTTGCCGTCTTTAAATTTCATGAGACCGAAATCCACGTGCACACAGTGGTTTGCCCAGTCGTATCCCATCAGCTCTAAAACCTTAAAAACCTGCTTAAAATGGAGCTTTTGCTCAGAACCAACTACGTAAATCATCTTATCAAAGCTGTACGTCTTCTTCCTATATTCTGCGGCTGCAATATCACGGGTAGCGTAAAGGGTGGCATCGTCTTTTTTGCGTAAAAGGCATGGAGGCATAGTGTAAGGCTCTAAGTCGACAATCAACGCCTGTTCGCTAATCCTGGTTAATCCTTTCTCCTTAATTCTCGTTACTGTATCCTCAACCATCGTATTATAAAAACTCTCGCCGATAAAGGCATCGAAGTGTATCCCAAGCATATCGTAAATCTTCTGGAACTCTTTTAAGCTAATGTCCTTGAAGCGCTGCCACAGCTCTTTTGCCCCAAAGTCTCCTGCTTCGAGTTTCTTGAACCATTCCCTTGCCTCGTCTTCCAGGGTAGGATTCTTTTCCATTTCATGGTGGAATTTTACATAAAGATTATTCAGGTCTGTAACGGTATAAGATGTATGGGTGTCTTCGCCTCCCCATTTTTTATAGGCAACGATCAATTGTCCAAATTGAGTTCCCCAGTCACCAAGGTGATTGATACCAATACATTTGTATCCAAGTATTTTATAGATATTGTAGATTGCGTTCCCGATCAGTGCAGAACGGAGATGGTGAACGGCAAGGTGTTTGGCAATGTTTGGGGAAGAATAATCAATGACAACACTCTTTCCGCTACCTATGTTTCTGCTGCCATAGCAATTTCGCTCTGCATTTATTTTTTTCAATACCATCTCTGTGAATATTGTTTTGTTCACAAAGAAGTTCACATAGGGGCCGATGGCTTTTATTTCTATAATTGAATCGGTAGTACGTAATACCTTGGATAACTCCGTAGCAATATTGTTTGGAGAATTTTTGAGTGTTTTTGCGAGGCTGTGGCAGGGGAATGCGTAATCACCCATCTTGAAATCGGGCGGTATTTCAATAAGTTTTTCTAACTCATCTTCCTGAAGGTTTGTTTTTTCTTTTAATAAAGATACGATAGTTTTTACGAAATAATCTTTTAACATGCTTTGTAAGACACCTGTTGACTAACAATTTCGGTCCATTTTAATTTATGCTCGTACTTTATAGCGGTGTCTCTTTTTAGATTTTCAATATAATTATCAATAAAATCAGATGGGTCGTGTAAAAGTCTTAGATAATATTTTAGAGAAGGATAGATACCGTTTATAATTACTTGGCAACCATGAATTTTAGATATCTTGGAAATCTCAGTGGCAACATTTTCAATATCTGTTAAATCTTCCCCTACAGTAGATAATAAATAATATCGCTGTATCGGATGAGATTTAAACTTTTCGTAAGCATCTCTAATTAACTGAGTATTTATTGGAATCCCATGTTTGATTTCTACAGCTTCAAACACTTTAGTTTTCGTGTCTCTAACTTCAATATCACCAACCCTACCGGAGCTTTTATCGGAAGAAGTATGTTCTTCCAGAGACATTAATATTTTGTTCTCAAATCGCTTTAGCTCTTTAATCATGCATTGATACACAGCATAAACTGCTAAGGTAGGTAATCTGGATGCTCCGCGAGACGAATAATTGAATTCAAAGTGTTGCTTCAGGTAGCTAATGATTGTTGATATTGGAAGATTTGTTGGCTTTGCCAGATCAATATTTTTCCGTTCTCGATGTTCAATAAGTTTTATGAATAATATTAATAGATAATTTTCTGGAGATTTACTTTGATTCTGGATTTGCTCAAGTAGATAAAGAAATGATGATTTTAATTTTTGCGGTGTTATCTTACCAGGGTATTTAAAATCGTAAGGTCTATTTTGTTCTAACGACCTAGTCAACCAGCCACTTTCAGACATGGAGGGAAACCCCATTGTTTTCATAAATGGTGTTATATACTTTGCATCAACACCCCTGCCTGAATAACCTCCATCCATGTTTTCCTGGTGAAATCTAATATCTCGGTCAGGATTATGTAACTTATGAACAAGGCTTGTTATTAAAACAGTTAAAACCCCCTTTCCTCTTTCAAAATTATCTACTATATTTGTAAATTTGATTTTTCATACTCATCTAATTGATTGAATATCTGTTGAAAAGTCCCTTTATTAAATGCAGCCAATGCCTTCTTGTATATTTCTTGAAGTATTTCCGTGTGCGGTTTACCTTTGTGTTTAGTTATCTCTATCATACAAAAAGCCCAAGAGGTTTTTGTATACAAACATAAGTATTTTCAAGTCTCTCTCTGGCGTATTTGCAATAATCCTCATTTATTTCTATACCAATATACCGCCTGTCGATCTCTTTTGCAGCAACTGCAGTAGTTCCGCTTCCAACAAATGGGTCAAGAACAATATCATTCGGTTTTGAAAGGAGTTTGATTAATTCTTTTATTATAGACAATGGATAAATGGCTGGATGCTTGCAACCCTTTATTGTTTCAACTGCACATTCTATTATATCCCTTTTTATTGGCTCACCTTTAATTTTTATAATAGTAAATCCTTTTTTCAAAAGCTGATATTTCCTGCCTCCATCTTGTCCACCAAATGGCTCGGAATGAATACCTTTTATCTTCATTCTAAAACTCTCTATCTTTCCACCTTTTACTTCTTGAATTACGTCTTGAAGCTCGCAAAGTGCAATTTTCTTTTGTTCCAGAGTAAGATCGGAATTTTCTATAAGCCCAAAATACTTCTGCCCTATGTTGTTTCCATTATTTCGCTTGTTTTTTATTTCATTATTATTCATAAAATCTTTCAAATCGTAATAGTAATCTTCACTCTTTACAAAATGAAAAAAAGGTTCCGTGCTACTTACAAGTCTTCTACGATATTGTCTTGGTGTCGGATTGAGTTTTACCCAAGTGATATTATTTACAAGTTTTACCTGGCAACTTTTTAATACCTTTAAGGCGAATCTATATGGAATTAGTTGCAGGCTTCCCTCTAAATATTTATCACCTAGATTAAATATGATACTTCCATCAATTCTTAAGACACGAATACACTCTGAAAAGATATTAATCAAACTATCCATGTATTCTTCAACAGTTTTTTCATTACCTATACCACAACCATAATCCCTTTGCCTGAAATATGGTGGCGAAGTAATTATCAAATTTATTTTATTATCTGGGATTGATTTTAATGTATTTAAGTTGTCTCCATGAACTATGTTATCTAAAAATAGTTCAGGTAAAATAACCCTATCGCCATATATAACTGTGGTTTCTTTTACTCCATCTTTATTGTATTTTGTAGAAAATTTTTTCTTGATTTTAACTTTCACGTAACAATAATCCAAAAACAAAATTGTTACCTTGTATAAAGAGGCAAATACGTTTTTTTAAAAGTGTAATAATGTTACCAACAAAAGTATTAAATATTGTTTTTTATGTTTGTCAATTGTTTTCTATTTTTTGGTTATATCAAACCCATCTTCTTTTTTACTTCGATCATAGTATTTTCTGCAATATTTTTACATTTCTTTGCGCTTGTATGCAAGAGGTCTAGCAGATAATCTGGATTCTTAATTAATTGTTCGTATCTATAGCGAATGGGGGTTAGGGCTTCAACGATATTGTCTGACAGAATCTTTTTACATTCAATACAGCCAATCTCGGCAGAACGGCACACCACATTGATGCGATCAATCTGTTCTTTTTTAGAAAAATACTTATGCAGGGTGAAGAGGTTGCAGATATCGGGATTTCCCGGGTCGGTGCGCCTTTTTCTGTTCTCATCGGTTACTGCTGTTGATAGTTTCTTCCATATCGATTCAGGAGATTCTACCAGCGATATATAATTTCCCAGGCTCTTGCTCATTTTGGTTTTGCCATCGAGTCCCATAATTCTTGGGGCTTCGGAGAGTATCTCCATAGGATCGGGGAATGTTTCACCATATCGCATGTTAAATTTTCTGGCAATTTCCCTGCATAGTTCAATATGCTGCACCTGGTCTTCACCAACTGGCACTGCCTCACCCTTATAAAGCAAGATGTCTGCTGCCTGCAAAACAGGATAGGTAAATAAGCCGGCATTGATGTTTTCTCTGTGCTGTTTTGACTTGTCTTTAAATTGGGTCATACGCTCTAAATGCCCTATAGGAGTAACTGTATTTAATATCCATGCGAGTTCTGTATGTTCAGGCACGTGTGATTGGACAAAGATAATGCAACGGTTAGGGTCAAGGCCAGCTGCAATATTGACGGATGCTGCGTTGAGAATGCGCTTTTGCATATCTTCCGGGTTGTATTCAATGGTGATTGCATGGTAATCCACGATGCAGAAGATACAATCATATTGGTCAATCATCCGCACCCAGTTCCTAATCGCTCCCAGGTAATTGCCGATGTGCACGTCCCCGCTGGGTTGAATTCCGCTAAAAAGTCGCTTTTTCATGAAATAATCCTTACCTTAATTAATATTTTCATCGCAAAGGATGCAATATTTTTTTGATCCGCCTGGCTGCCTCCCTGGTATTTTTGACACTGGGAACCAAGGCAAATCGTACGTAACCTTCGCCGGGATTTAATCCGCTTTCTGTCTTATCGCTAATCCATGCTCCTGGTGTCGTTACTATGGCGATGTCGGGGGAAAGTAATTTTCTGGCAAAATCGACAGAGGTCATTCCCTGCGGCGCCTTTTGCCATAAATAAATTGTGGCTTCCGGCGTACAATCGGGGAGCTTGATGCGCTTGAATGCATCCACCAATAAATCCCTTTTGATCTTATATTCAGCCCTCATCTTTTCGACATGGGTTTCATCGCCGAGGGCGGCAATGGCTCCATCCTGTATAAATGTTGCCGTACCAGAATCAATATTTGTTTTAACCTTTTTAAATATATCTACAATCTGCTTATCGCCAGCTACCCAGCCCACCCGATAGCAGGTCATGGCGCTCCTCTTGGAGAAAGAATTAAAGACAATAACCCCTTCTTTTGTAATCTCCAGGATGCTGTGAGGCGGTTCATTAAAATAAATTTC
>MHZD01000065.1 GCA_001828645.1 Planctomycetes bacterium RIFOXYC2_FULL_41_27
GTTCTCAGCCGTTTTCAATGCCTCTGCATATTTAAAGTCAATTTCATGCTGCCCCGGAGCTACTTCATGATGGCTCATTTCGACATTAAGGCCCATTTTCTCCAGCGCAAAAATGATATCTCTTCTGACATTTCCCGCAAGGTCTCTTGGTGAAAAGTCGAAATAACTTCCCACATCATGCGGTGTAGGCTCCACCTGCCCGTCGCTCTTGGGTTTGAACAAGAAAAATTCTAATTCTGGTCCTACGTTATATTCAAAGTTCATTGACCGGGCATTTTTTATTGCCCTTTTTAAGATATATCGGGGGTCTCCCTCAAAGGGGGAACCATCGGGCATATAGACATCACAAAAGAACCTTGCAGTTGGCTCTTCAGTTTCCCAGGGAAGCAAGGCATAAGTACTTGTATCTGGCTTTAAATACATGTCGCTTTCAAAGATTCTTGTGAAACCCTCGATTGACGAACCGTCAAACCACGTCCCCTTTTCTATGGATTCTGGAAATTTTTCTATAGGTATAGTAACGGCCTTGATATTCCCGTTAATATCTGTAAATTGCAATTGGACAAGTTTTACATTGTCTTCTTTTGCCCGACTGATAACTGATAAGTCTGTATGCTCACCGGTCATATAAATTTTACCTTTCTAACGCTATTGGTTATATTTTGCTGCACTGCAACCTAAACTAAATACAAAAAGATAATTTATCTCTAAAAAGTTCATGAATTTTAATCATATTACTCAAAAAAAACAAGTAATTTATAACTAATCAGTATGTGGTTGGTACTTGACACTATAAACATGTCGTGCTAAACTTCAATTCGAGTTCTAAAATTTTATGAAAAATGTTTCTGATGAGACGATTATGGGAAAAGTAGTTGCAGTTTGTATTAGTGAAAAGAAGGGAATCCAAAAACGAGATGTCCGTACATGCAACTTAATTGAGCATTTTGGATTGGAAGGGGATGCCCATGCAGGAAAATGGCATCGTCAGGTTAGTTTGCTGGCGAGAGAAAGCGCAGATATTATGCGCGAAAAGGGATTAAACATTAAAGACGGTGATTTTGGAGAAAATATTGTAACAAAAGGCATTGAATTAAAATCCCTTCCCATCGGAACTGTTTTAAAAATTGGTGATAGCATAATCATTCGGGTGACTCAAATCGGCAAACTGTGCCACGACCGGTGCGCTATTTATTATAAGGCAGGCGATTGTATTATGCCGCGAGAGGGTATTTTTGCCGAAATTCTTACCGGCGGTACCGTTAAAGCAGGGGATGAAATTACAATAGCTCAAAAGGATACTGTAGTGAAAACATGATTCGGGCGGCCATCTTGACATTAAGTGATAAAGGTTCACGGGGTGAGCGTGAGGATAAGAGTGGTGAAGTCATCCGCAATATGCTTACGGGAATCGATGCAATCATCACAGACTACGAAGTCATTCCTGACGAGAAAGATCTCATCACAAAAAAACTCTTCGAATTTGCCGACAAAGCCGACCTCATTGTCACCACGGGCGGTACGGGTGTAGGTCCCAGAGATGTTACCCCTGAGGCGACGCGGGCAGTTATAGAAAAGGAATTGCCAGGTTTTTCTGAGGCCATGAGAATGGAAGGTCTCAAACATACCCCCAGGTCTATGGGATCAAGGGCTGTCGCCGGAATATACAAACAAACACTCATTATTAACCTTCCTGGAAGTCCAAAGGGTGTTGCTGAAAACCTGGCAGTTGTTCTTCCTGTCATACCACACACCATCGGTCTTATTAAGGGCAAAGTCAGCGACTGCGCAAAAGACCGTGAAAAACACGTTGGGTAAAAATCTCAAATTGTTCACATAGTAATCGTAAAAAATATCATGTATTTTTTGAGGTACAAAGTTGAAATTTTTGTATGACCATACTGTTACGGTAGTCTGGATGAGACCCAAAAAGGCAATGGCAGATATCCCGGGATTTATATCTTTTTTTATTAATCCTAATTTTATAGCGCTTGTCACTGTTTTCAGAAGTACCTTAAAATGTCTTAATTCTCAAGCGTTGTTTAATCCACTTAAAAACACTCAATCTGCCAGCGAGATTTGTAAATAAGAGCACCGGTAATGGCTGGAAGGGTAAAGTTGTTCGTCAGGAAAGTAAGATTTTTCTGATTT
>MHZD01000066.1 GCA_001828645.1 Planctomycetes bacterium RIFOXYC2_FULL_41_27
TCTTTGATAAAACTCTTCCCTTACAATATCATTTTCAATTCGGCCACCGGAAATGACGAAGTTTTCTGCATAATCTAAAGCCTGTTTAATTGAATGATCCATATTATTATACCAAAAAGTGCCGCATCTTCCGAGAAGAGTAAAATTATTGTATCGTTTTATTCCGTTCATTTGCTTTTTCAGCTCTTCCTTATAATTGGTTTTATATAAAGGATAGCAATCTTTGATTTTTTCAATAAAAATGCTTTCGATATCCCGAACATCTTCACAAAGCTTTGTTTTAAGAAGATGTTTTTTTATCGTATTAATCAGAAACTCGGGATGGTCCCAGGCATAGTCATTTTCCGTACAGGTTACTTCAAGACAAATTCCGTGCTTCCCTGGAGGCGCTGTTGCTTCACAAAAATTTATCGGAATCGAACACCGGTTGAATATTACGTCATCTTGACCATAATAACACCATTGGTAATCTTTTGCAGGCTGACCATTAAGGATCACATTATAACAGATAATAGAAATAAACTTGAGATCTGCTGGCGGAAGATTTAATAAATAAGCTGCTTGTGTAATGGGAGCTGTCCAGATCACAAAAGACGAATCTATTTTTTCACCATTATTATATTCTATTCCGGTAATTATTTCATTTTGGACATCGATTCCTGTTACCTCATTATTAAGCAAAATCTTCCCGCCAAGCATTTCTATTTTCTTAGCAAGTTTACGGGCAAAAACATCAATACCGCCGCAAAAGGGATACAGGAATTTCGTATCTACAGCTTTCGGTAATAATGCTGATTTAAGGAATTCTTTAAGGTTGCCCATTTTGATATCTTTGTCTATGACAGCTCGATCTATCCCTGCCTGTGCCCAATCTCTGTGAATCTGAACGGGGTTGATTTTAACAAACTTTTCTGTATATTTTCTGAAACAAATATCGTATAAAGTCTTGCCATATTTTTCAATGATATAAGCCTCAAAATTATCATTTGCGTTCAAACCGTTATTCTTCGTAAAGAAATGGTCAATGGTAGTTTTTGCTAAGATAGAGATAGGTACGTGAAGCGCACAGGAGGCATTAATTGGCCAGTCGTGATAACGATTGAATAACCAAATCCCGCTCTTCCGAGGTATTGTCACAATTTCAGTTGACAAAATCTCATAAATGAATTCCAGGACGCGGTGATAATCGGTATGGAATCTATGAGGGCCAATATCAAATACGAAATTATCATAATAAAAGCTTCGAGCTAATCCCCCCACAGAGGATTCCCTCTCTATAATACAAACATCATATCCATTTTTAGCCAAAAGGTATCCTACCGTTAATCCAGAAACCCCCGCACCCACAATAACCACATCTTTCATGGTAAACCGTTCCCCGCTTCTTTTTATAATAGCTAATTTAATTAATATTTTTTCCCTAAAATATAACTGAAAATCCCAAACAAAGATCCAAGGCCGTGCGCAAACATATCAAGTCCTATCACTCCACAACTTTTAAAGAAAAAGCTCCACCCCCTTTTTTTTCTCAGAAAATTTAAAAAGGGGAAATTTATTCCCAGCATCAGAAAATACAACAGGAATGCCATAACGAAAAATAAACTCTGCCGAAAGATTGTTCCTAAACACAGGCATACAAGCAGAAAAAAAGTTATATAAATTCCTCTTCTGAACGAGAGAGGACTTGATTGATAAGTAGACTTGTCACCTTTGCTGAATCCCTTCCTTAGCATAATTTTTATAATACCTTCTGCCCTTTTAAAGCCTGTTTTCAGGAGATCGATAAATGAGTATCTGTGAAGGTGTTTTACCATTAAATTCTTATTTATGCGAAACTTATAGCCTCTTGCAGTTACTCTTTCTCCAAATTCCATATCTTCTATGGAAGCCCCTTCATAATGAGTATCAAACCCTTTACAGATATGAAATACTTCTTTTTTTATGGCAGCAATACTGGTATAAAAGACTGATACCTCATCTGGTAAAAGTCCGTACGCGTAATGCATATAGAGATTTTTATAGCTGCTTGCAAAGTTGTCTGGACATGAATTATCCGATAATCTGCCAACAATACCTGAAAAATGGTGGTTGCCATTAGACATGCCCTCCGCTATCTGTGAAAGGCAATTCCTCTCAAGTATGACATCGGTATCGGTAAAAACGAGAATCTCTCCGGAAGCCATTTCAGCTCCTTTATTTCTTGCTGTTGCTGCACCATAATTATCATCAAGCCTGATCATTTTGACAGGATATCGTTTGACAATCTCAGGTGAATTATCCCGTGAAAAATCATCCACAACCAGGACATCGTAATTGGGATAATCCTGTTCGCAAACAGAGATCAAACACTCTTCCAAAGTCTCGCTACTGTTGTGCATTGGAATGATGACAGAGATTCTTGTATTCGGATCTTCTTTACTAATATTTTATTCCTCCATTATCTGAATGCAGAAAGGAACCGATATAACATAAAAGAACTTTTTTATGTTCGGTTGGAACTACCATCAACTTTCATAAGGCTATCAGGCTGACAGCAGGAAGTGGTTAGGAGAGTTCCCTTCCCCCCATCCTTTCTGTTTTTATGCATCCCCAGAATACTCTTTAAATGTGTATTCCATTTACATAACATATCATAAACGACTTTTTCTAATTTATTCTCCTGCCTTTTAAAAATTACATTTTTAAAGCTTTTAAAGAACCTCCATGGTCTGAATAAATATGCAAAGAAAAAGAAATTCATATAAGCTCTTACTCTGAGCCTTGCTAATTGTTTATCTGTGAAGTTACTATTCCAAGAGGTCACCGCCATAAGATCTGACATGCAGAGAAGACCGACATAGAATTCGTCATTTAACTCCACTTTTTTTTCTTTAAGGAGTTCATAGAAAATCTCCGATCCAGGTATTGCGGTAAAGGTTGTAATACTTACTTCATTGAAACCTATCCAGGCCAATTTTCGTAACATCTTAAAGGTCTTCTTTATATCCTCCTTTGTTTCGTTAGGAAAGCCAATCACGACAAAAGCACATACAGTAATTCCGGCCTTTACCGAATACCGTGCCGCTTTATAAACATTATTCAAATCAAGTTTCTTTTGAACCCATTTCAGTGAGGCAACTGAACCGCTTTCGGGGGCGAAGGTAATGTCCGTGCAGCCAGCTTTGCTTATCGTTCGAGCAACTTCCTCATCAAACGTTTCAGTCCTTGTACCACAGGGAAGCTGCCAGGATATTTTGATATTTCTTCGCATGATCTCTTCGCTAAATCGCATAATCCAGTCCTTATCAGTGATAGCGGTTAAGTCTTCGAACTGGAAATCATCTGCTTTGTATTTTTCCATGTGGTATTGGATTTCATCAACTACCCTTGAAGGATCCCTTGTTATCCAGTCTTTACTCCACACCTTCGGCGCCGTACAGAAAGTACATGAAAAAGGACATCCTCTTGTACCAATAATTGGCAATGACCTGCCTCTTCCAGCGCCATGGGGCTGCCTGATCTGGATATAAGTTTCAAGGGGTATCTTATGATATGCAGGATACGGAAGGGAATCGAGGTCTTTCCTCCTCTCCCTTTTTGGGTTAATAACTATTCCGTTCCCATTATTACGATACGCAATACCTTTTATATCTTTTACGGGAGAGCCTGATTCGAGGGCGGCTACCAGCTCCCTCATTGTCTCCTCTCCTTCTCCTAAAACGCAGTAATCAACACTTGGATATGATAATACTTGTTCGGTAAGAGAAGTCGGGTTCACACCCCCCAGGATTATCGGAACTTTGGGGTAAACTTTCTTTATTTCTATCGTAAGATCACGTGTCACTGGCCATGCGTGCGACCACATGTTGGATATCCCGATTACCTCAGTGTCCCTTGGTATCCTGTTTACAATCTCCGGAATAGTGATACCACGAACATTTGAGATGCCCCATTTGGTATATTTATACATGTCCTCACCCAGGCCATCGATTACCTCAACCGTATGACCTAATTTCTCCATATATCCCGCAATATAAGAAGCACCAATAGGGGGTACACCACAAGACCCAATCTGAGTCAAGGTTACAATCTGGGGTGGAACAATAATCGTTACATTAGCCATAGCGCCTCCTCGCTAATAAAATTAGCTAAAAAATGTTACTTTTTAAAATTTAACCGTAAATAATTCCATACGATCCCTGCCTCTTGCATTCTCATTAATGACATCATTACAAAAAAAATTAACGCGCCTATCCCCACAGAGCAGAGCAAATGAGCGGCTTGGAAAAACATCTTTGATAAATCGAGAAAATTACCCAACAAATGAGTAATGATATAAACAGATAAGACCATTATCAATGTAGATAACCCTATTTGACCAATAAAACTGAAAGAACCCAATAGATTTATATCTTCTATTTTCTTTTTTAGCAAAACAAATAACAGGCAAACTTTTATTCCTTGAGAAAGAGACCATGCTAAAGCAATGCCCTTCAGGGACAAATATTTCATGAAAGGGAAAGCCAGGGCTACATAGAGCAATAGCCCCAAACCCGAAATAATCATTGGGGTTTTCACATCAAATTGGGAAAAATAAAATTTATGCAAGATTATTTCCAGAGCCCATGCTACCATGCCAAATGCAATATACCTCAGGACAGAAGCAGTCAATACTGTGGAAACAGGTGTAAATTCACCCCTTTCAAAAAGAAGCTTGATGATAGGCACACTTAAAATCATGCATCCTGCAGCAAGCGGAACAAAGATGAGAGATACCGTTCTTAACGAATTGAAAAACATTTCCTTTAATTTATGTTTTTCTCCTGCTTGTGAAGTTTCAGAAAAAAAGGGAAAAACCACAACACCCAGGGAAAGAGGTACAACATATATGGGCATTTCAATAAGCCTTTGAGCATACGTGAGAGCTGAAACGCTTCCGGGCGGAAGGGTGGAGGCAAATATGTTACTTACTAAGTACGTTAACTGCCAGAATAGAACACACAAAAACAGCGGGCCTGATAATCTCATAACCTTCTGAAAAGGGGAACAACTTATATTCAAAGATGGCTTATAAAATTTAATCTTTTTTCTGAGCCCAAAAATATAAAGTGATAGTTGTCCGAGTGTTCCTGCAACAAGTCCAATTGAAAACCCTGCCACCTTCATCATGGAGAGAAAGATTATTGTGGGAGAGGCTTTAAATATTGCATCCCCAAAAACCGGTAAGGCAAATTTTTTGTATGAATTCAGTATCGGATACGCCAGAGCTGATATGCTCATAAAAAGAAGAGCCGGCGATGCAATTCTAAAAAGTTTTATCGTCAATTCTCTCTGCTCTCCTTTATATCCAGGAGCAAAAACCGAAATCACGAACGGTGAAGCTAACATACAAGCCACAACAATTATTGTGAAAAGAATTGTCAAAATATTTCCGATGATACTCGCTATTTCCCAACCTTTCTTTTCGTCCTCTTCATTCTTCAAGTATCCAATGAAAACCGGCAGGAAGGAAGAAGCAACTACCTCTTTTATTATTATATAAACCATATATATTATAGAATAAACCATTAAGTAAGCATCTGCCTCTATCCCTGTACCCCAAAAAAAGGCAATAACCTGCTTTTCCACAAAACCAAATATTTTGTGAAGAACGGTTATTGCCATGACTATACCTGTGGAACGAACGATTATTTTTGAAGATGTATCTTCTCCATAATTATTATACACAGTTGTTTTCATCTCTGATTACCTACAAGAGTGTTGAATAAGTCTGTTCTGGTGACGGCGTATAATTTTATAAAATGGCCTAAAGGGAAAAGAGAACTTAGAGCAATTCCAGATTCCACAGGTGAAAAGAGAAGAGTATGACTTCTATTTGCTCTGCAGATCATTGTATCTGAGAGGTGAAATAAAACAATCCATTAACTGGTTGCTATAAATATCCATCCCCCACACATCAACAAAATCCCGACTAAACGGACAACTGAGACAGTTTCATGTAAAAAAAATATTGAACTCACTGTTACAAAAATCAGGCTTATAACTCCGAGTAGTGGATACGTATAACTCAAATCATTGATCGACAGTACAAAGAGCCCTATAACCGTGGCCAATCCATATAATAATGCCCCAAAGACAAAATGGTAATTGTACAGCAAGATTTTAATTTTTTCATATAATATATCATCGATATCGGTGATCGTCAGAAGCCCCTTTTTTATCAAAGTTAAACTGGTTACGTTCATCAGCCCAACAATAACTATGAGAATAATACTGATTGTTTTTGATGTACTCATAGTATTTTACTCGTAATAGAAGTTACTAATTCCGACCATTTTTTATGAGATTGTGCCATCTCAATCTTCCCCATTCTTTAAGAAGTAACGGAAATTTTCGCGGGTTAAAAAGCAGATTATGGGTTACAAAACATTCATGAGTGCAAAAACACTTTTCTCTTTTAATATACTTCCTCACCTCTTCTGCTTTATTTGAAAACCATATCTTTTTAATATCATAATCATAATCCCTGAGATTTCCCAAAGATTTATTTAATAATTCACATGGATAAACATCGCCTTCACTCAGCAAAACCATGCTTAACGACCCTGCGTAGCAAGGTAAAAACCACTTTTTCTCCCGTGCTGTTTTAGCAATCAATCTTCTACTCAGCAAATTTTTTGCATCGACAAAGTGGCTAAAAGGAAAATTAGTAAAACCGCTGATATTCCTTTTCCTGACATCATTATCCATAACATTGCAAAATTCTTCAAATTTTGCAATATCGATGCCTTTTGCAAGCGGATTCTTAGGATTACCTCTTGTTAACGTATTAAATATATTAGCATTGTTAGATAGTTTCTTAAGATAGTCATACAAGGGTAGTAATTTGTCCTGATTAAATGAAGATACCGTTACCGTGAGATTGGTATTGTAATTGGGAAATTCTTTTTCCAGGGAACGTAATTCTTTATATGTACGAATAGCTTTATCAAAAAGACCCTTATGTTTTCTTATCCTATCATGGTCCTCCCCTAACCCATCGATTGATATAGTTACGCTTAAATGCAAATTTGGACATGCTTTCAGAATCTCTTTTGTAGTCTTTATACATTTTTCGGTCAGAGACCCATTGGAAGGCATCATGATCTTTTGAACAGAATTATTGGTATAATAAATTTTAAAGATTTCTGCCAAGTCATCTCTCAAAAAAGGTTCCCCGCCGGTTATAAACATAAATAAAATGTTACCCATATTTTTAGAAAACTTTTCAATTTCATCTATTGTCAACTCGTTATTTATGCTATATTCCCAATTCCCCCGCAAACAGTGCTCACAGTTTGCTGTACAAGCCTGGGTAACAAAATGGATAAGATAAATCGGCAACCCTCTTTTAGAGAAAAGCTTCGATGTATATTTCAGATAATTAAAGTAATTAAGATGGCTCATGATAATTAAGGTGATGAAGCAGGTGGCTGTGACTGCGTAACATTAAATTCTTCAATCCTCCCCCTTGGCCTGTTCAAATCATACACAAATAAACCTTTGGTATTAAGGTGTTTCGATAATAGGTCGAGCACCCTCTGCCTCTGGCCTGTTCAAATCATACACAAATCCGAAACCTACTCCAATATTTCTGGGAATTATTTGATTTATATATTGATCTACAAATTTATCTGCTTTTGCAATTGGAGTTTTTGGGACGTAAACGATATCGTAAGGTTTTAGATAAACATCCTTTTCTTTATTTTTCATAACCCTTTTCATGTCAATTTTTACGATCTCTGGCTTCTGAGAACCTGAATTTCGTAGTATTAGTACATTACTTAACCCCCCCGTTTCTTTAAATCCCTCTGCCATATAAATAGCCTGAAGAGCGGTAAGATTTTCATGAAGTTTGATTAGCTGGGGTGAATTGACCTCACCTCCAATATATACGTTCTGTGTAGAAAAAGTCCGGACAATAATTGTTATTTCAGGCTCTTTTATATTCTTTGCATATTTTTGCGTAAGAATTTTGTCTAATTCTGAAGTCGTCAGACCCACAGCCTTTACATCATCGATTAACTGGAGAGATATCTTTCCATCCGGTCTGATGTTAACTTCTTCGTCTAATTCGGGTACATTATAAAATTTTATCTCTAATTTATCTCCTGCGTGCAGTACATAATCATCCTCTGCGGTACTCGAAGGTTGTGGAGTAGAGGGTATGGTATTTAATTCTGAGACTTTTTTATTATGAGTGCAAGCTGTAAAAGTAAAAAGTATTAGGAAAATTACTTTTACTTTATAAGCATGGCGTCCGGTTTTCATGGTTTTCATGATACTCTTACAGTTAATCTATATATACTTTGAGAATAGTATTGATTAATACTATTCTTTAATTTACTTTTCAAAAAATTAAATTTTTGATAAAGTTGTTTTGGCAAAATATAACATTTCAATGTGGCGTATCACGTACATTTCTTATAACACACGAATTAGTTTTCGTCAATGAAAATACTTTTACTCAATCCACCGGTTCTCAGGAAATTTTCCCTTCCGTATCAGATATTGATGGGCAGGGGTTTCCGTCTGAGAAGGACAAAGACCACAGAGCGGGAATGAAGGCTAGTGCATTTAATGTACAGGAATTTCAAAACGACTATGTAGTGGCAATTCATGAATTGCCACTACACTGTTAAAAGCCGCCGAAGGCCTAATTAATGCGTTGTTTGTCCCAATTGTACAGGCTACACTCAGTAACGAAGTCATTATATCGGGATATATAAAATTTACTCTAAAAGAACCAGCCCGTATATATTAACCTCATCGAGTTTATTCTTAAGCGTTTCTATTTTTAAGTTATGATTTCTCACCGTTTGATAGACATCGATACCACACGCCTCCATTGACGGTCTTGCCTCTGCAGTACGAATACAGGCTGAGGCAGTCTCGCAATTTTCGCACAATTTACAAGGTCCTGCGCCAAGACCAAATGCCTTATAAAATCCCAGAGAAAATGCGTGCTTTTCGATTTCTGCTGTGATATATCGCATCTGCCAACTCAGGTGACCGTGGAGGAGTAATGCTTTATTATATTCCCCAAGAATCTTTTTCATCTCTTCATAAGCTGGCGCATGAGGCGGGCAGGTGAGCTTTTTCCCATACTCGTCACATCCATATTTGCATTTCAGTTGAACCCAACGTGCAACTGCAATGGTATTGGTATGAATAATGAAAGCTTGTTCACAGCCAAGTTCTATGGACTTTTTAATCAACAAGTCGCACAAACCTTTGGAATCAAGGTGTGATGTAATTTCTGTCTGAATGTCTGGTATAGCCGAATCCTGGGTATGCATAGGTAAATCTCCTAAAGGATTATTTTTTCATATATTTACTATAAACGAGATAGTGTATTTAATCAAATATTTTTTCCCTGGAATGTATACCGGGACATTTTATTGACAGCGCCAATTCATACGGTATAATCAGTCGGGAAAACAGCAGCAGCGGTTTAAAAATAATTTTCATAAGATTCACTTTACCACTTAGGCTGTATGGTAGCAGTGACCATGAAGGAAGAAAAAAAACGTCCTACAATTAAACAACTTCCTGCCCATGAACGACCGCGTGAAAGACTTATCCAGGGCGGTGACGAACAACTGACAGACGCCGAACTCTTAGGAATCATCATTCGTGATGGTACCCAGAACTATAGCGCTGTCGATCTGGCCAAAATGCTTCTTTCGGTGTATGGTGACTTCCGCAGTTTAAGTTCAGCTTCTATCCGTGAGTTGTGCGAAACGAAAGGAATAGGCCCGGCGCGGGCGGCGCAGATCAAGGCGGCTCTGGCCATTGCCAAGCGTCTTACCAAAACCTCCCTTAAACCTGGCCAACAGTTTAAGCGCAGCAACGATATCTACGACCACTTCCACGAGCAACTTCGGGGAAAGAAGCAGGAAGTCTTTCTGGCTGTCTTGCTGGATAATAAAAACCGTA
>MHZD01000067.1 GCA_001828645.1 Planctomycetes bacterium RIFOXYC2_FULL_41_27
GTGGTATGCCAAGTTCCTGCGAAACCTGCAATAAACCCGGTTCCTCAGACTTAATATCTATAGTAGAAAGTAATCGAACCTGCCCGATTTTACGATTTACTTTTTGAAGCGCATCTATAATGGATTTTTTTACAATTTCCCCAGATATTCCCTTTTTACAACCAATGCCAACAATAACATCTTTTTGTGCATCCGTACCTGTGGTAATCACCGCATCTGTATGGAGTATGGATGCGATCTGATGCGCCAGTTGATTTGCCCCCCCTTCATGACCGGAAAGCATACTAATCACAAAGCGCCCTACATCATCAATCACAATGACAGCTGGATCTGAATGCTTATCACGAATAAGAGGTGCGATCATCCGCACCACGATACCCATTGCCATAACAAACACGAGGCCTTCATATTGTTTGAATATCTGATGAACCAGTTGCTGCAGTGGTTCAGAGAATAAGGTAATCCTGGCAGATTTGTCAGATTCTGTAAAACAAGTATCTTGCGTTATTTTATTTAACACATAGAGAGAAGGCGTGGGAATAAACCCTGATCCTATTCTCTTCGCAGTTTTTGAGCCTTGTTCAGTTAAGGCAATAATAGCTATTTTCATTTCATTTTTTCATTTCGATTGCTTCAAATTCTTCGAGTATTTCCCTTTGCCTTTTCGTCAAATCCTTAGGAGTGCGTATAACAATTCGCACATATTGATCGCCGTAACCATGCCCTTTCAAGAGTGGCATGCCGTTGCCTCTCAGTCGAAACAAGGTGTCAGTCTGTGTCCCCGGAGGAATTTTCATTAAAGCATTTCCGTCTAACGTTGGTACCTCAACCTTTGAACCCAGCGCCGCCTCGGTTAATGTAATGGACTTTTCCAGATAAATATCACTCCCCTGCCTATGAAAGATTGGATGAGATTGTACAGAAATAATCACATAAATATCTTCCTTCAACTTCCCGCTCGCCTTATCTGCTGTTATCCGTAAGGTTGAACCATTATCTACACCCTGAGGTATCTTTACAGTGATTTTATCCAGTTTCTGTACTTCGCCGCACCCATGACAGCTTGGACACGGATGGTCAATAATATTTCCCCTCCCTCCACAAACATGACAGGCTCCTATCTTAATAATCCTGCCAAAACCCTGAAGTTGTTCCTGCTGTATTTCACCCTTTCCCCTGCAATAGGTACAAACTTTTGGAGTAGTACCTCTTGCAGCGCCCGTCCCACCGCATTCCGCACACACATCCATACGGGGAATGGCTACCTCAGTACTTATACCGCGATATGCCTGTTCCAGGGTAATTTCTACCTGTACTCGTTTAACACGTTGTTCTGGTTGCTCAAAACCCCATCTGCGCGTGCCAAAGAAATCACTGAAGATGCTGCCGCGCCCAAAGAAATCTGAAAAGATATCGTGCCCGAAAATATCTTCCAGATCGCTCACATGGCTAAAATCACGCCACGTAAACCCTTCTTTACCAAAGTCAGAGGCAACGCCGGCGTGGCCGTACTGATCGTATTTTGCTCGTTTATTGTCATCAATCAGTACTTCGTAAGCCTCGGATATCTCTTTAAACTTCTCTTCGGCGAGCTTGGGATTATCCTTGTTAAGGTCTGGGTGGAATTTTTTGGCAAGAGTACGATAGGCTGATTTAATTTCTTCTTTTGATGCTGTTCTAGCTATTCCCAATGTCTCATAATAGTCTCTTTTGTCAGGCATGATTTATATCTTACGTTTGTTTGTAATTATAATTTAAGCGCTTGTGCGAAATTATATATAGTATTAATGTCACAGCAAATGCATCTCTTTATGTGCTATTACAATACCTTTTTCAGTAACGGCAAGCTGTTTGGCATCCTCCTCCAAATTATAACCAATACTTTTTCCATCAGGAATTGATACAGATTTGTCAATGATGGCTTTGCGAATTTTGACATTCTTACCAATATTTACGCCCTCCATTAATATGGAATCACATATTTCTGAATAATTATCAATCCTTACATCCGGTGAAAGAACCGACCTCTCTACATGGGCGCCACTAATAATACATCCATTGGATACAAGAGAATTCAAGACTCTCCCACATCTCCCACCTGGAAATGACTCTGAAAAGACCGTCTTTGCCGGTGGGAGTTGTTCGTGGTAGGTACGAATTGGCCATCCTCTATCATAAAGGTTAAATATGGGGTCTATCTGAACAAGATCCATATTCGCTTCCCAATAGGCATCTAACGTCCCGATATCCCTCCAATATTTAATTGTCTTATTATTTTTATCATTAAACATAAAAGCAAACACACGGTCCTTATTAATCAGCGATGGAATAATGCTTCTCCCAAAATCATGTACGGTATCTTTTTTTGCATCTACGATTACACTCTTTACCAAAACTTCGGTATTAAAGAGATAAATCCCCATGGATACAAGTACCATTTCCGGGTTCGAGGGTGTCGGTTTTGGGTTTGCCGGCTTTTCATCAAATGCAACAATCATTTGATTATTGTCAATACCTATAACCCCAAATCTGCTTGCATCTTTTATAGGCACTTCGATGCAGGGCACTGTAATATCTGCTTTCTTTTCATCATGAAACTCTATCAACTCACGATAATCCATTTTGTAAATATGGTCACCGGCCAGGATCAAAACCTTTTCAGGGCGTTCTCTTTCTAGCACATAGATATTTTGATACACCGCATCAGCCGTTCCTTGATACCACATATCACTTATCCTTTTTTGAGGAGGTATATTTTCAATAAACTCACCCAACTCGTTATTAAATATATTCCATCCAATTCTTAAATGTCTATCGAGGGAATAAGATTTATATTGCGTCAATACACATATCTTCCGCAATCCCGAATTAACACAGTTACTTAGGGTAAAATCTATAATACGATAAATACCGCCGAAAGGGACCGCTGGTTTAGCCCTATCCTTGGTTAATGGATAAAGTCTTTCTCCTTGCCCACCTGCCAATAACATTACAAGTACTTTTTTCAACACGTTATCCTAAAAAATTTATCTACAAATCTAATTCTATTAAATTTTACCTATCAATTCCTTTATCTTATCTTTTAATTCAGTTATGTCAGAAGATTTAATTATATATGCATCTGCTGACCACGACATAAAATCATCCTTATAACTGCCATAAGCAGTGTTAATGATAATCGGTATTTTTTTGTGTTCGCTTAATATTCTGCCCATGGATTCGATCCCGCTCATTTTGGGCATATTGATATCCATTACAATAAGGTCTGGAGTGTGTTCCTTTACTTTATTTATAGCTTCCTGACCATCCTGTGCTGTAATAATATTATATCCTTCAAGCAATAGTTCTTGCTTATAGAGTAAGAGTTGATTTTTATCATCCTCTACCAATAAAATGGTCTTCATCATTCCCCTCCCTCTTAAATTTATTCTTATTTATATCGGTAAGTATATGGAGAAAGTTGTCCCTTCTTGCAAAGAACTTTTCACTTTTATATAACCACCATGGTCATCCACTATTTTATGAGATACTGCAAGGCCGACACCAGTTCCATCTACCTTTGTGGTGAAAAATGGAACAAAGATATTTTGCATAATTTCAGCGGTCATTCCCTCACCTGTATCTGTAATATTAATTTTTATGTGTTTGTCTTCCACTATTGTTTCTATTGTTAGTGCACCGCCACCAGGCATCGATTCAACTGCATTTTTTATTAAATTCAAAAATACCTGTTTAATTTGTGTCGGATCAATTATAATTTTAGGTATCATAGAATTAAATATTTTGGTTAACTTAATACGGCCATTTTTAAAATACGGATCCATCAAGGAGCAGATATTCTCTAATATTTCATTTATTTGAGATGCCACTTTAACTGATTCGACAGGTTTACTAAAATCCATAATGTTTGCAAGAATTCTTTCTAACCTGCTAACTTCCTCTACAATAATTCCAGCGTTTTGTCTTATTTGATCATCCTGATTGGAAGCCCGTAAAATTGATCTTGCAAAACCACCGATAGTTGCCAGTGGGTTACGAATTTCATGTGCAACATATGCCGCCATATTACCGATAACAGCAAGTCTTTCAGAACGAATCAATCTGTCCTGAGTTTCTTCGAGTTGTCGAACCTTTTCGCTTAATATTTTATATGCCGCTGCATTCTCAATTGCCAATGCCGCACGATTTGCAAAAGTCGTCAAACCTTGAATGTGCTCCTCTATTATCGGTTTTTTGCTGTAAAGATTGTCCACGCAAATTACTCCAATCGTTTCGTCTTTAGCTATTAACGGTATACAAACAAATTCATTCGCACCGATCATATTTACAAATTTTTTATCGATATTTGGATTATGAAATGCATCCCTTTCCCAAATGATTTTTTTGTTTTTAACACACGAAACAATAACTTCATTCTCATCTCTCAATGAATATGCCATCAATCGTGTAATCATGTGCAAAGGAGTATCATCACGATAATTATCTTCTGACGCCTGAATAAGGTCTTCCAGTTTCTCATACTTTTTGGCTATTTCACTCCATATCCTATTTGCCTCTTCCAAACTTGAAGGGCCAACAGCCATCTTACCATAGACAATATCCCGTTCTTTATCTACCAGAAATAGTCTTGCGCGATTAAATCCCAGAGCAGTACCAGCAGTAACACAGGTCAAAATTAAGTGGAGTAACCGATCAATTTGCAGCGTGCCTTGCATCAACTCCGCAAGTTTTCTTAATAAAGAAAGTTGATGAATCTTTTCTTCCTGCGCTGTAACATCTATCGAGAGTTTAAGTAAATGTGTTATACCATTCTTTTCATCTTTTAATGGTGTTGAAATATTTTGAATATACCTTCTTTCACCTCTTTCTGTGATAAGTTGGGTCTCACAGAATTGTTTTTTCCCACTGGAAAGCGCTTGAAAGACAGAACAATATTTGTTGTCCTTACATTCACACTTGTATACTTCCCGACACGTTTTTCCTATAGGATCGTATTCCAAATTTAATATGCTAGAAAGTTTTTCGTTAGCGCAAACTATATTCAGATCTTTATCAAGAATAGAAAATCCCGCGTCAAGCGCATCCACAACATTGTATAGAACGTTATCAACTTTATCTTTTAAAATTTGAGGTAGCATTACAATTCACCCTTTATATAATCATTAAATAATTGTAACTACTCAGCATATTGAGTAACTTAATTTTAATAAATAACATATAACAAGAAATGAAAAATGTTTAAGTGCTTTTTGACGATTTATTTTTTCGCGCAGTTTCTATACTTCTCACAAAGATTGAAATCAATTCTTTGCATTCGGTAATACCTTTATCAACATCATATTATTTATTGACTTCACTCATCCCTTTTCACTTTTTAATTATTCATTTCTTGTTATATGTTATGCATTTCTTTTATAGTCAAAAATAACACCTGCTGAGCAGTAACAAATAATTTTCATTTAGTTCTAATGAATAAGTGTAAGTTAAAGCAATTCAAAACGTGCTTTAAAGTGATTTTATGCTTTTATTTATTACGACACTCCATGTATCTTCTGGTTTAATGTTTAAACTCCATCTCGGAATGATTGAAGAATTCTGATAAACTAACTCATAACCAGACTCTGATTGTGAAACCGTATAGATAGGAAATACAAAGACGTCTCCTGAAATGTTCCAATCCAGTAACACCTCAACACCCAACCATTCATCCACAAGTCCTAATTTGTTTTGTGAATTTAATTCTTGTTCAATGGCCAAGTTTCCTATAGTCTCTCGGTCCTTTATGTAATAATATCTGCCAAAAGCATCTCCGGCAGTCATTGAGATATTAAACTCGACACCAAATTGAGCATCGCAAATATGTTTAGAATGATTCTCAATCGTATATACAATATTTATCAAAGGAGCATTATCCATTATCGTTATTTCTTTTATTATTCTAACTGTACATCGATGTCCTCCAGATTCAACCTCGCCTTCCCGATATAATTTAATCAACACATTATCCTTGCCTTGGTCTATTTTATAATTATATGAGGAGGTAACAAAACTACCTGCTTCTCTATATTCATTCTTGAAAACATCTTTTACCGTTGTACCAGATTCAAAGAAATGATCTATTAAGCCTTCTTTAAGATACGTATCATAGTACAGCATTTTCTCTAGACCAGTCTGTTTTGAAGGCATTAAATCGTGGATGCTCTTCGCCTGCTCCAAATCGTCCTTATAAAGTGTATCAGTAATCTTGTTATGATATACCTCTCTTCTCCGCATAAGAGTATTAAGCAAATTGATTCTTTTTGGCTTGTAATCAAGCTCGTAGATATGACCACCCCTATCCGGTTTAAAATAAACGGTCATTTGTGAATTACTCACACAAATCTCATCCTTTGTATCGCAGTCATAGTCTGAAATGCAATAGTGTACTCCTTTTGCTTTTCCCTTCTCTGCCAATACCTCTGCAGCAATTAAATGACTGGCAACAGCAAATCTAAGGTGCGGTAGATATATCCCACCAAACACCCCATGCCAGTATGGACAATTACACTGTCCCATAAATAGTTCTTTCTGGGCAGCCATATAATCATCTTTCTTTTTATCCATTAAATCTACCATATTGCTGACATGCATCATTTTGGCATAAAGAAGATTGGATTCAGGATATTTTATCTTGAAATTCCTCCAGAATCCTCCTTTCATAAAACGTTTTACATTTATCCCCCATGGAATGTTATTCAGCTTATTGTAAACATCTTCATATCTAAAATATGCCTCCACAGGCAATGCCCATCCCAACATTTCACGATATGAGGCATCTGGCAAATACACCTTTCCTTTGGATGAAAAATTATCGATTACTTCACTAAATGTGACTAAGTTAATCCAGTCTCTATTATCTAACAATACATTGATAAACCTTTCCAGCCAGCCATTTTTGTATACATGGTCATACGTTTTTGGCCACACGCCAAACTTTTCTCCATCATCCGCATAAACAATCGTTACGTCTCCACCTTCAGTCGCACAAGATTTGAAATATTCAATACATTTTGTTGGTTCCTCAAATGGAATATAATATCGTAACAATTCACTAGCAGGAAATATTTTCAACGTCCTTCCTTGCTCCTCTGTCACATAATAACCAAGCAATTGATGGTCTTCCAAACCTGCATATTTAAAATGTGAATCGTCTAATACAGTATACTCCATGTTGGCGTCTGCAAATGTCTTTGTCAAATTCTGCTCCCAAACACGCTCAGGTACCCACATTCCTCGAATTTTGCGCACAAAGTATTTCTGCAAATATTCTGTGTATCTTTTAATTTGCCCAATTCTATCTCGTTCAGGCAACATAACCATAATGGGCTCATAAAATCCTCCCCCCATTAATTCTATCTGATTCCTGTTAACAAGATGCCGAATTTGTGCAATCATATCTGGTTTGTTAATTACTATCCATTCTAATAAACAGCCGGAAAAATGTATAGATACCTTTAAGGATGGGTATTTACTAAGAATGTCCAGAAACGGTTTATAAGCCTTATCGTATGCCTCGCTTATTACATTATCAAAATTACCTATAGGTTGATGATTATGTATCGCAAGAATCAAATTTATCTTTTTTGACATCAAGTTATCTTCTTTTTCTATGATTTCAACCAATTTACTGTTTATTCAAGAGGATTTCCCTACTAATTTTTACTTTCCTTTATAGGCATTTTATAGAGTTCGATATATTCTCTTGCACTTCTTTCCCATGACCAATCCTGTGTCATTCCAGTTTTCATAAGGTTGATCCATTGACTTTTATTCTTAAATAAATCCTTTGCACTAATAATAGTATCTAACATTACATTTGCATTGTACTCTTTAAACGAGAATCCATTGGCTTTCCCATTGGAAACAGGACACGAACGGACATCAGTAATAGTATCGGCCAGACCGCCAGTATTACGAACAATTGGAATAGTGCCATATTTTAGGCTATACAATTGATTTAGTCCACATGGTTCAAAGCGTGACGGCATTAAGAACATATCTGCCCCCGCTTCAATCTCATGGGCCGATTGCTCATCAAAGGTCAATTTTACTGCCACTTTATGTGGAAATCTTTTTGTATAAGCACGAAATAATTCGTGGTATCGCGGTTCGCCAGTTCCCAACAAAACAAACTGGGAATCGGTCTTCATTAAATCCCGGAACTTTCTCGTAACTAAATCCAGGCCTTTTTGGTCTATCAATCTTGTTATCATCCCTATAATAGGAACATCTCTTTCGGGAAGGTTATATTTTCGCTGCAAAGCCCTTTTACAAAGTTGTTTTCCTTTAAGATTTTTTATACCATAATTTGTAATAATGTACTTGTCTGTTTCTGGATTCCATATAGAATAATCAACTCCATTGACAATGCCATAAAGATCATTCGCCCTTTCTTTAAGTATACCATCAAGACCTGCACCGTATTCAGGCGTTTGTATTTCTTTAGCGTACGTTTTACTAACCGTAGTTATGAGGTCACTAAAAACAATACCTCCTTTCAGGAAATTCAGTTTTCCGTAAAATTCTAGTTGTTTCCAGTTAAAAAGACTCCAATCTAACCCTGTTAGATTCATATCCCAGTGCCAGAAAATCCCCTGATATGTAATATTATGGATCGTCATTACCGTTTTTGTATTTTTGAAACATTCCATTCCCGCATACTTTGTTTTTATATACACTGGGACAAGTCCTGTCTGCCAATCATTACAGTGCACTATGTCGGGATATAGTTTGAGCTTTTCAATGACTTCTAAAGCACCCTGGGCAAAATAAATAAACCTTTCACTATTATCTTCAAAATCTTTTGTTGTTCCGGGATAATTATATAAGCCCTTTCGACCGTAGTATTGTTCATTGTCCAGGAAATAAATAGGCACCTGTGTATCATGTAGAAATCCTTTATACACACATCCAGATTTAAGTTTATCACCAATTTTTACCTCAAACTGTATATTAGTTCTTGTTAAAGGATACTGACTTTCTTTTATTATTCCATATAGGGGCATAAGTACTACAATCTCCACACCTAATTCCTGTATGCTTTTGGGTATCGCCCCTGCAATATCAGCCAAACCGCCTGTTTTCGCAAATGGTACAACTTCTGATGACAGATAAACGACTTTCATTGCCGCACTACCTCAACTTTCCTTTCTATACTGGCATTTCTAAGGAATTCAGCGGCGCTCTCCGGCGTTACCGTATTTATATAAAAACCACTACCCCACTCAAAACCTGCGACTCTTGTTAGCCGAGGAATAATTTCTATATGCCAGTGATAATGTTCAATCTCCCCAAAAATGAAGGGTGTTGAATGGACAATATAATTGTATGGTGGGAATTCTAACGATGCCTCAAGTTTGAGAAGAACTGTACGTAATACCTGAGCCAATTCTTCAATCTCGAGCTTTTGTAAATTTTCAAAGTGGGATGAATGGATTTTTGACACTATCCATATCTCGAATGGAAATCGTGAAGCATACGGCGTAAATGCAACAAAATTATCTTCTTCTAAGACGATTCGTGTCCCAGTGGATAATTCTTGCTGAACCATGTCACAAAAAAGACAACGACCTCTGTATTTATAAAATTCTTCGCATCCATTCATTTCGTGCATAACTGTTATGGGTACAATTGGAGTGACAATTAATTGTGAATGAGAATGCTCCAGTGTAGCCCCCGCTGCTGTACCTACATTTTTAAAAAGCAGTCCGTATATAAATCGTTTATCCTTTTTCAAATCTACTAACCTATCTCTGTATGTCCATAAAACTTCTTCCACCTGTTTATTATCAAGTTCTGTCAAAGAGATGATATGTTTTGGACTTTCTATAATAACTTCATGAGCCCCAATGCCATTCGTTGAATCATAGATTCCTTCACCTCGTTTATTTAAATTACCCTCTATCCTTAATGCAGGAAATTTATTGGATACTACTCTTACCCGCCATCCTTTTGTATTGGGCTGTGTTCCTCTTTCTCTGTATGCCATGATCTCTTGGGGGGTCTTATCCTCATTGCCTTCACAAAACGGGCAATATCCTCCTTTAATAGGCTGTGGTTCGGATTTAAAATCAGTAGGCCTCATAGCCCTTTCAGTTGCAATGATAACCCACCGACTAGAAATGGGGTCTTTCCGAAGTTCTGGCATGTTTCGTTGTCCTCCTTATAGTATTACTTTGTAAAAACTTCTTTAAGAAAATGGTTATATGGCTGAATGGTTAAATGGTTGAAAGACAATCTGCCATTTAACCATACAGCCATTTAACCGTATAACCATTTTCTTTTTCTCAGTGCATTTTGTGTCTCTGTGGTTAAATCAATTTTAGTTGTGATTACGCCATTTTGTGACTTTATACCTGCCACATCATTCTTTCAAAATCTTTCGATGGTACAGAAAAACAAAATACCGTTCGAAGCGGCATTCTTTGGATAGTCTCAGTATCTTTCACTAACTCAATAAAAAACTCAACATCTATTCCCGGGAAAAAATCTAAAAACGCAAAAGCACAGGATAATTCCATTATTTTCCCGAAAGAAATACTATAAAAATCTTTCCCACCATATTTATAATTTTTATTTTTAATCGTAAATCTCAGTGGCTTATCCATAAAAACAGAAGTAAGAATCTGTAATTCCTGGGGTTGAATAAA
>MHZD01000068.1:0-1127 GCA_001828645.1 Planctomycetes bacterium RIFOXYC2_FULL_41_27
AATGGACAACCCGCAGTTGTTATAATACCTGAATACCGGTATTTATATTTATCCTTCAAATATTTCCTATCGGGACGCAATCCCTGATATAACTCCATCGGTGTCAGAACGCCGTCGTACCTTTTTTGGAGGCAGCCATTTTCAAAATCGTTAATAATTTTTTCCCATGTGGTTACGGCTTCTCTGGTCACGACACAATCCACGTATTTTGCCGCTTCTTCAGGATAACTGGTGACATGAATGCCGCCCATAATCACAGGTATACCCCGTTTCTTACAGGCAATTGCTATTTGATATGCCCGATGTGCCTGATAACTCACCGATGTAATGCCAACAAGGTCGGCTTCACCAAAGGTAATATTTCCTGTATCGTCAATCGCAAGCCCCTGGGTTTCATCTATAATATCAACCTGCCAGTGGTTTGGTGTTAATACCTTTAAGTATCCAAGATTTACAGGCATTTGATTTAATACAGAGACGTTTTCCTCTCCAACATTGCCAATCGGATGCGGATTAATTAGTACGAGCTTTTTCATGAATGTTCCTCTTTTTTTGGCATCAATAGCACCTGTGCAATTGCGTAATCCTGACAGTGTGATAATGATACGGCGATATCGCCAATCTGTTTCTTATCTGCTAATTCTTTTACACTTCCATAAAGGTTCACATATGGTCTGCCATTTTCATCATTTAGCAGTTCGATATCCGTCCATTTCATTTTACCAACCCATCCCGTCCCTAAGGCCTTGAACATGGCCTCCTTTGTAGCGAAACGAGCCGCAAAATGCTGATATTTGTTCTTCTTGGGTTTACAGTATTCAACTTCTTTTTCAGTGTAAATCTTTCTTAAAAAACCCTCATTGGCAGAAAACAACCTTTCTATGCGTTTTATTTCTATAATATCGATTCCAACGTACATAAATATTTTGTTTCACTTTCATGACAATAGCAAACACTTATAATGCAAGTATCTGTCATCACGACAGTTGGCATTTTACATATTTACAAAATTAATGTCAATGGCATTTTCCAATAGAATAAGGCGAATGAACGATTTAAGCTGAATTGTAGGTAGTATGTATACAACCTGTTTTTAGAATCTCAAATACAGGAGAAGCGAAAACAAA
>MHZD01000068.1:1138-3123 GCA_001828645.1 Planctomycetes bacterium RIFOXYC2_FULL_41_27
GAAGCGAAAACAAACCTTTGTAATATATTATTTTTTTGATCATATTAGACAATCAATCATTATGCCCAAAAAAAATTTTTCCTATAGTTTTTCCTTCAGCACTACTTCTTTTGCTAAATTCGTATAATCAATAGCGCCCGAACTATCCGGCGCGTACAAGGTAATAGGCTTTCCGGAAATAGGGCATTCAGCCAGGCGTGTATTTTCCTTGATAACAGTATCAAAGACCTTGTCTTTAAAACGTTCTTTGATCTGGTTAAATACCTCGTTACTGAGATTTGTCCGGCCATCGAACCGGCAGGCAATAATACCAGTTACTTCCAGGCTGTGATTCAACCTTTCTTTTACCACCTGTACGGTATTCATCAGGGTTACGAGACCATTTAAGGCCAGTACCTTTGTCTCTAAAGGAACAAAGACCTCCTTAACAAAGGTTAATGCGTTAATAGTGATTAACCCCAATGAAGGCGGGCAATCCAACAGAATGTAATCGTATTTGTTTACTTCGGCAGACATACACTTTCGCAGGATGAGGTCTCGTCCCTTTTCATGGGCTAAGATCCTTTCTACTCCAGCCAATGCGACATTCGAAGGGGCCAGGGTCATATTCTCAACGCATGTCTTTTTCAGAATCTCTTCAAAACAAACTTCTTCCAAAAAGACATTGTACATGGAGCGTTCGAGATTATGGATATCCAAACCCAGCCAGGAGCTCAGATTCCCCTGGGGATCAAGATCAACCAAAAGCACCTTCTTGCCCATTTGGGCAAGGCAGGCGCCCAGATTTACGGTGGTCGTTGTTTTGGCTACACCGCCCTTTTGATTTGTTAGTGCAATACTTCGCATGTATTAAATTATTGCATGTGTTTTTCAAAAGATTCAACGTCCTTGCTGTTACCCACTACAACAAGGATGTCTCCCTCTTGAATCTTATAATCTGATGTAGGTAAAACCTTGACTTCTTTTTCAACGGTTTCACCTGTCGTCTCTCTTGCTTCAAAAATGCGTCTTTTTACAATTATGACATTAATTCCATACTTAGCCTTTAAATCAAGTTCATTGATTGTACGTCCAATATCTTTACTTTTTGCCTCAATCTCCGCAAGGGTGTAATCAGCGCCTAGTTCAATATATTCCAGCACCCCGGGTGAAAGAATACTATTGGCTACGCGAATGCCCATATCTTCTTCAGGATATACGACACGGGTAGCTCCCACCATCTTTAATATCTGGGCATGAAGCGGAGTACACGCCCGTGCAACAATTTCTTTAATATTCAGATTTTTGAGCAGTGCCGTCGTTAGAATACTCGATTCGATATCCTCACCCATGCTTACCACTGCCACATCCACGTCCTTTACACCACTGGCGACAAGCGATTGCTCATCGGTGCTATCTATCTGAACTGCCTTGGTAACAAAGTCGCTTACTTTGCTCACTAATTCAGGGTCACTGTCAATCACAATAACAGGGACGCCCTTTTTAGCAAGTGTTTCTGCCACCTTACGACCAAACCTTCCTAAACCAATTACGGCAAATTGTCTCATGTGAACTCCTTGCATTTTTAAACGTATAAAAATAGCAAAATAGCATGAAATAAGCAAAGTAAAAACCAAACGCAGAGACAGGTTTAAAACCTGTCTCTAGCAATTTGTCATCCAACCAATATCCCCCCTTCCGGATATTTAATTGGCACCAATTTACATTTGCCACGGATGGAAAATCCTATAGCAAGAGGGCCTACCCTGCCGATGAGCATTGTAATAACAAGGACAATCTTACCTGTTACACTTAACGTAGGTGTTACACCAGTAGAAAGCCCAACTGTCCCAAATGCAGAGACGACTTCAAATACTATTTCCATAAAAGAGGCCTTTTCTGTTACCGACAAAATAAGGACATCCAATGCTATAAGGAGCACGGCAATGGTGCAGATGGCAAACGCCTTGTCTTTGGTCCTGGGGGATATACGTCTATTAAACAAT
>MHZD01000069.1 GCA_001828645.1 Planctomycetes bacterium RIFOXYC2_FULL_41_27
GATTTTCACAGCCTAGTTTAGCGTCATAATCGTCCACACAAAATCGACCTCGCGGCAGCCATTTTTTTGTGCCGCATTCTGAAAATTACGCCGTCCATTCGATTTTAATTTTTCTATTATCCAGCCACGGAACAGAAAATTCTTGTTGTAATTTTTCCACCCCTAACAGAATTGGCGTGTGCGCCCGTTTGCGAATTTTTACGGTGAAATTTTCACCGTCGTAAATGATTTGTCCTGGGGTATTAATGAAATGTCGGAAGATAGAATTGGCTCGTTCACGCTCAAACCGCGGTAAGTCTTGAGCTAAGCGATGATAAAAAGTATCGGCGATTACCGTCCATAGCACATCAAAATGAATGCGAACCATCAGCGGGGACGATAGCGCATTGAGATTAAAAAAAGCCACCAGCTCCGCCAGCTTATTTTCGATACGCCATCTTTTTGCATAAACGGTTAGCACATCTTTTATCGGCAAGTCGCGATTGTTTGTTATAACAAATGTCGGCTCAGCGCGTCCATGGTCTTTTATGATTATTTGGCGCAGATTAGTTTTGCAATCCTTAAAAACAGTTTCCGTTTCATGAACTAAAAACGCTTTGTGTTTTCGTTTCGGGATTGGCAAATAGGCCTTTTGCCATTTATCACCCGTTATTTGTGCGGTTTCAAGAAGCAGTTTTTCATTTCTTTTTCGCAACGTAATAAATTTAACCCCATCATTATGTAATTCATCCAGGACGCTATATTTCGTTAACTTACAATCAAAAACTAATGTTTCGTTTAAGCTGCCTTGAATACCTTTCCAGTAATGAGCAAACTTCAAAATTTCTTGCGCTTCATTTTTTCGTAAAATATCGGCATTGGTATAGAGAATAATGTTGCTTGCCGCATCCTGAGCAAAAACAGTGTTTGCTCCTTTCATTGATTTACCTCTGGCGCCGCACCAAACTTTTTCCATTTTCGATTGTTCGCCAAAATGAGGAATAGAATGAAAATCAAGATTGATAAATTCCGACTGATAAAATTCCGGGTAGATGTTTTTAAAGCGCGTGACAACCTGTTTTTGAAAGCTCATAAGTAGTTTGTCGGAAGTACGGCAAGAATAGGTCGCCATGTAAGTCGCTTTGGGCAAAACGTTTAGTCCGGCAAAAATTCCCAATCCCGGTTCGTGGTCAAAGGCGTTGATGTGGCTCAAGCGCTCGCTGCCGATTAACTTTAATAATAGCATCGACAAACACGCCTGAGTGGAATCGATAGCCGAGGATTCTGGAAGATTGCATTGTTTCAAAATATCAATAATACCTGATTCGATGATGTAGGGTAAAAAGAAAAACACGCCAACCGCCGGGCAATCGCACCGGAACGGCTTAAGATCGATAAAATCCAATGGCATTGATCGTTCCGGAATGCTTTGGTTTTTTCGGGTAGTGCCGCACGCTGACTTAGAACGTCTGGGCAGTTTAGGAAAATGCGCATCGGCCAAGATTCGTTCTACGGTGCTGATAGAAAGTTTATATCCTTCCTTATTCATAGCGCCGCAAATATCTTTAGCAGATAGATTCTGAGATCGTCGTAATATTATTTCTTTTCTAATATGGTCTGGAGTGCTTCGGCTTTTTGGCCCTATTTCAACCGATGGAAATAATTCCAGTTTACCCGCTTTGGCGTCGCGCAATAAGGCATATAAAGTGCTCACGGTATAATTATATTTATCGGCGACGGTTTTTATAGGTAGCTTGTCGATGACGGCGGCGCGGATAGCCTCGTATTGTCGTTGCCTCGGTGTCGAGGGTTTTGCAAAAAAGGAAAGCAGGTTCATATTAGGGTCTCTTTTTGACGCTTATAGATTGTGAAAGATAGCAGTATTTTTACAAAAAAACAATCTTTTTATCGTAAAAAGTCAAAAAAACTAAGTTTTTATGCGTAATTACTTTGGTATTGATGATTTAGCGCGAGTTAATCTTTTACGATGTGAAATATTATAAACATCTTTGGACGTATAATTACTGTGTCTTTGATAAGGATTTTTGACAGAAGGATAAAAAAGTGTTTCAAAAGAAAACGCTATAAAATAAGGTATTTTATGATTTTTTATTGTT
>MHZD01000070.1 GCA_001828645.1 Planctomycetes bacterium RIFOXYC2_FULL_41_27
AGCAAGGTAAAATGATAATCCTGAATGAAAATAAACGCCTTATCATTTCCAACTTCTTCTAACACAACGTCGGCAAATTTCTGATTAACCGATTTATACACTTGCCAATCTGCTTCGTTAAACTTGGGTTTTACGTACACAATATGGCAAAGCGGCCACAACGCTTCATTGGAAAAACCGTAATAAAACTTTTCTTCTTCTTCGTGAGTAAGCCAAACCCTTCTGAGTGTGTATTGTGGGTTATCAGGGGGGACTGCGATATGCCCTTTGCTGTCTACGACTTCCCTATCGGCATCACCGCTGCCGTAAGCGATCCAGGTTCCTCCCTCTGCCCGAATAATGGGGTCAAGCGCTGTAACCATACCGCTGGCAGGGATAATATATTTGATTTCTTCGCCTGCGTAATTGTGAATGTAAGGCTCACGGTTGGATACAATAATTAGCTTGTAATCCTTAAGTTTGCTCGAAATGAGTTCTTTTAATGATTCTTTTGTGTAGGTCATATTTTCTTAGATTAAATTGCAGACTCGCCTGACTCTTTTGTGCGAATACGATAAATATTTTCTACAGTAAGAATGAATATCATTCCATCGCCGATACTTCCCGTCTGGGCCTCGTTGACGATCGTATTTACAATCTTTTCCACATCTGAGTCTTTGACTGTAATTTCAATCTTAATCCTCGATAACAGAGCAACCAGGTATTTTCTTCCACGCCAGACACCTTTTTGCTGGCCATGTCCCTTTACTTTCGTAACGGTCATCCCTGGATAACCTAACTCAATTAAGACATCTTTGACGATTTCAAGTTTTTCTGGCCTGATGATAGCTTCTATCAATTTCATGGTATACTTCCTCAGTATAATTTTTGTTACTTGAGCAAAGCAACAGGATTACTAAAATACCTTTATCGTGAAGAAAAATATCATAAGTACTACCATGAGCATTATGAGCATGTCAGGTGTTTTAATTGCGATTGGAGGATCAGGTAAACCAGTCCTATTAATCCCATGTATATTTTCGGCAGTGTATGTGACAGTAGAACCAAAAATAGTATGAGAAGATTTTTGCAAAAGTATTGATTCAAGAAAAGGGCCAAGGGCATGTTCCCCTGTTCTTTCGAGGTCTGCAGCTTCAAAACTTTGTATACAAGGCTCTTCGAATTTATGTGCTCCATGGGTAACCGCCAACTGTGATTGTATGTCTACCTCTTTATTCTTAACAGGAAGATTACTGGTAAAAAATATTATTGCTATAAGAATTGCAAGAGAGATAAATACCATGGAGTTTCTTTTCATATATTTCCCCTCTTCAGTAATTTTGTAGATTCATACACTATGTTAACTATCGTTAACTTCATGTTGCATTATTATAATCTATGATGTATAATTCGTTCAAGTAAATTATTCTATTTCTATAAGAGGTGATACTATGCAAATAAGACGGCGAACCACGATCAGAAGGCAGCAGATTGTAGATATTATCAGAAATATAATTTCTTCCAAAGGTATTGAATATGTCACCATAAGCGAAATAGCCACGAGAATAGGCACTTCCAAAACAGCTATCTATCGCCATTTTAAAAGCAAGCGTGATATATTGAGTCTGTTAATTGATAGTATTGAGAAAACCCTCATGGAAGCCATGGACAAGGCAATAGTGAGTGAAGACCCTGTTCAAAATTTGAAGAATGTACTATTAGCGCACCTAACCTATGCAAGAGAACGACGCGGGACATCGTTTATTGTCATCATGGGGGCTATGCAATTCAGCGATGCTTTTATACGAAAAAAAATTTCGCAGCTTATTCAGAAATACCTCCGGAAGATAGAAAAGATACTTACGAGTGCTATAAAGGTAGGATTAATAAAAAAAGATATAAATCCCAGGATATCTGCCATTGCCTTTTTGGGTCTCATTCAAGCTACGGTAACTGTGTGGTCATATAAAAATTTCAATTTTGTACCCAAAAAAATACATGCAGAACTGTGGAATATCTTTGGCGGGGGAATTGGTGTTTAACTATAAAATAAAGAATTACCTTGTAATACAAAGCTTGGAGGCGAATGTACCGGGATGGAACTTCTTACAGTTACTATGTGAATGAGTTGTGAATTTTACCCACCATGTTTTTCACGGTCTTTAGCGCATTTACAATCCTTTTGCCAAGCTCACGGGCGACGTCAAAGGCGTCCCGTTGCTCCTCGAATTTGTTTATGCCGACTGATTGCACGGTAGATTCAAATCCTACCACTACTTCCTCCAGTCTATAGGCATCCTTTGTCTGACTTATTCGCTCCCACATCCGATCATACTCTTCGCGTTTGTTGAAAACCACAAAAGGTTTTTCTTCCCTCCCATCAGGACATCGAAAATATACCATAGGCTTCTCTTGCGCCACATCCATTGCTACTATCAGGGTTTTACTATTGATTTTCTTCGTCTTCTCTGTCTTAATATCTTCCATAGCTATACTCCTTTCTTTGAATTGAATTTTACTAACTTACTATTCTATTCATTTTGAAGTTGCTTCTGCTATAGTGAAGAGTTTGTTCAAAGAGTTCCAGAATTGGTTTTTATATGATTAGGCAGGGGTAATTCATTAATTGCCCTTATGCCTTTTTTTCGGAGGAAAAATACAATGGATATATTAAAGCAGGTAGCCGAACTGAAGGAATTTTTAGGGAAGGTGTATTGCTTTATCGAAGATAATGAAGATGCATTCGAGGATGGCGTTGAGGCTGAAGAGATGAAGAACGAAACGTGGAAATGGATGGAGGAATTGGCTAAATTCTTACCTGAGGGATAAATGTATTGTATAGGATTTCATTTTATTTATGCTGATCAGGAGATAGTGGATATAAAAATCCCCCTTAATAAAGGGGGCTTGGGGGTTGTAAACTTGTCCTCGTGAAAACGGGGAATAACCCCGGGAAAAACACAACCCCCT
>MHZD01000071.1:0-156 GCA_001828645.1 Planctomycetes bacterium RIFOXYC2_FULL_41_27
TGCGCCAATATGACGTGCAAGAACATTGATGGCTGCGCCGCCTGCCATAAAATTTTGTACCATTTGTTCCGTCACATGCTGTGGAAAAACACTGACACCTTCCGCCACCACGCCGTGATCGCCCGCCATCGTAAATATCTTTTTATTTTGTATTTT
>MHZD01000071.1:164-1313 GCA_001828645.1 Planctomycetes bacterium RIFOXYC2_FULL_41_27
CGTCTCCCTTTATAGAGGCATATATCGTCGCCAACTCTTCCATCCTTCCCAAACTACCGCTCGGTATGGCAAATGCCTTGAATTTATTTCTGATTTCTCCTTGTGCGTCGAGCACAACTTCTTCTATATGCCTTAAGGTATGTTTTAACAGTTTCATTTTTTACAGATTATAAGTGTTGAAACAGGTAGCAACTTTTACTATATTATGAGTTAAATAGAAGGATGAAATTTTATACATCTCACTTGCATAATTCAAGCAAATTCAATATGAAAGCTCCATTCTATAAAATTGAATATGCCTTATTAAATAATGGTTTAATTGATAAGGAACAACTAGATAAGGCCAAAGACGTCCAGGCAAAACAACGTATCAAGCTTGAAGACGCACTCGTTAAACTTGGATTTCTGACCTATTCAGAAATAATCCAGTTTTTCTCCTCACAATATGACTTACCGGTAATCGATCTTGATAAAGCCAATATTACACCTGAGATAATTAATCTAATACCCGTACAACTCGTAAAAAAACATCACATTGTGCCCGTATCAAAAGATAATGGCGTTATCACCATTGCAGTGAGTAGTCCACCGGATCTTGGGTTCATAGACAACATGCGTTTTATGTTCAACGCGGATTTCAAATGCGTTCTTACTACACCAGAAAACATAAAGAAGGCTATAAATAAATATTATGAGTTGGAACCTACGGAAACCGTAGACACCTTACTAAAAGAACTAAAGGTCCGCGAGTCTCCCGCAACTGCAGCGGAGATTGAACAAATAGAAAAGCCTCAAGTTGAGGCAAAAGGAATGGAAGACGAAGGGCCCATTATTCAACTCGTTACTTTAATTATCAATAAGGCCGTCGTCTCACGCGCCAGTGATATCCATGTGGAACCTCTCTCCAACAGATTACGCGTCCGGTACCGCATCGACGGCGTGTGTCAGGAGGCAGACGTGCTTCCGAAGCAATTACAGGACTCGGTTATTTCCAGAATCAAGATACTTGCCAATATCGATATTTCAGAAAAGAGGAGACCACAAGACGGGCGCATTGGTATTAATTATCAAGGCAAGGATTTGGACATTCGCGTATCTTGTCTGCCTTCTATTTATGGAGAAAGCGTTGTCATGCGCCTCCTTGAAAAA
>MHZD01000071.1:1716-4551 GCA_001828645.1 Planctomycetes bacterium RIFOXYC2_FULL_41_27
AACAGGACATCTTGTCCTCAGTACCCTTCATACAAATGATGCCCCTTCCGCTGTTACAAGATTAATTGATATGGGTATAAAACCTTTCCTTATTGCCTCGTCTCTACAGGGTATAATGGCACAGCGATTAGTCAGAATGAACTGTACAAATTGTAAAGAACCTATAAAATACACCCCTGAACAATTGTTGGAAATGGGGTTTGAAATAGATGCGTTGAAAGATTTTACTTTTTATAAAGGAAAAGGATGCAAAAACTGCAACAATATTGGGTATCGTGGTAGAATCGGCATTTACGAACTCTTAGTGATGAACGAAACTTTACGTGACATGACATATCGCATGGCCTCAACCGAAGAAATCAGAAAAGCTGCTAAAACATCTGGAATGACATCATTGAAAGAAGATGGACTAATGAAGGCAAAAGATGGTAATACTACATTAGAAGAGGTATTTAGGACTACTGGAATTGAATAGTAAAGCCGTATTTACAAAGACTGTCGACAACGTATCCAGGATTTTAAAGTAATTTTATGTTTTTATAAAGCTCATTTATGCAGTCACAAGAGAAAACAAAAACAGATATAAAAACCGAATCAAAGAGACGGATATTCGGTCAATTATTAAAGGACAAAGGCTTTGTTACTGACAATCAAATTCAGGAAGCGCTGGCTATCCAAAAACAAAAAGGCGGCCCAATTGGAGACATCCTGGTAAGTCTTCATTATGTAACCAATGACCAGATTATGCTTGCAATGGGCGAATATCTGGGACAGGAGATTATAAACATCGAGGGCATGGATATACCATCTGAAATCATAAACATGATATCTCCCGCCATAGCGCAGTTATACCGAATAATTCCAATACATTTGAAGGATGACACCCTCACTATTGTCCAGGCAGATGCCCTAAATTTTGAAACAATGGACGATTTGAGGTTAATGCTGAAGCATCAGATAAAGCCGGTTCTTTGTCACAAAGATATTGTCCTTTGTGCACTGGAAAAATACTATCCTAAAAGACACGAATCTGTGGAACAACTATTATTAGAATTCAAAGAAGATAAGTCATCCGCCGTATCTACCAGGGGTGAGTATATCGATATAGACGAACTAAGGAAGATGGCAGATGCGGCTCCTGTAAAACAATGGGTTAGTCTCATGTTCCTTGATGCTGTTTTGGGTAAAGCCAGCGATATACACTTAGAACCCTTTGAAGACGGATTTAAGATTAGATACAGAATTGACGGTATACTTTACGATAAGATTTCGCCTCCAAAACAACTGGGAATACCTATTACCTCAAGAATAAAGGTTATGTCCAGTATGGACATCTCTGAAAGAAAATTACCACAAGATGGACGCATTCAACTGAATGTTGGAGGCACACTCATGGATTTACGTGTCTCTTCACTTCCTACGAAATATGGAGAAAGTGTTGTCATGCGCCTTCTCAATAAATCTGCTGTATCGCTCAATCTGGAAATACTTGGATTTCGCCCCGAAGAATTAAAATTAATACACCAATTATTGAATAAGCCCAACGGGATAATTCTTGTTACAGGGCCAACCGGCTCCGGGAAAACAACCACCTTATATGCAGCGCTAAATCATCTAAACGACATAGGCACAAAAATTATTACCACGGAAGATCCGGTAGAATATGATATTGATGGCCTTGTTCAAGTACAGATAAACCCGTCTATTGGTGTAGATTTCGCAAGCTGTTTAAGGGCGATTTTAAGACAAGACCCTGATATCATCCTTGTAGGTGAAATACGAGATGAAGAAACAGCCAGGATCGCAATACAGGCTTCATTGACAGGACACCTAGTTTTTAGTACACTGCACACCAACGATGCCCCCACCACGGTAACACGCTTAATCGACATCGGTATTAAACCATATTTAATTGCATCTACACTAGAGGCTGTTATTAGCCAAAGATTGGTGCGCAAGATATGCACCTCGTGTAAAGAAGAATATGAACCATCAGATGAATCTTTGTTGGAATTAAACCTGACAAAGGCAGAGGTCAAAGGGAAACAGGTTTTCCGGGGTAAAGGCTGTAACAACTGCCATAATATTGGTTATAAGGGTCGTTTGGGCATATATGAAATTATGTTGATGAATAACGAAATACGAAGGTTAATTTCTGAACAGGCAAACACAAATGTTATCAGAATGGCCGCAAAAAATAATGGAATGAATACCTTACGAGACAGTGGATTAATCGCAATATTCAACGGATTAACAACCATTCAAGAAGTCGTAAGGGAAACGATGATAACCTAACCTGGACAAGCCAGAACCAAACATGAACTGAGTTAAATTTTAGACTTCGTCGTGAGCTCAGTCGAACGATTTACGATTTCAGATTTACGATTTTCTCAATCGTTCGACTGAGCACTCACGACGAAGTCTCAAATCGTAATTCGTAAATCGTAAATATTTGCTAAAAGTGTCAAGATATTTTTCGTAAGAGACTAAATGAGATAAAGGGTAATTACTGATGTCCATCTTTAAATATAGCGCAGTCGATAATAAGGGGCAGACAGTAAAAGACAGAATAGAGGCCTCCAGTCCTGATGAAGCTGTTGTAAAAATACGCTCATTAGGTCGTTTTCCAACTAACATCAGAGAAATCCAACTTCGCCAGAAAGCAGGCGAAACACCTACAACTACACCTATCAAAAAGCGCAGGGAAATATCGATCTCCATTGGCGGAGTGAAATCAAAAGTACTCACTGCCTTCACACGGCAGCTATCAACACTTCAGGATGCAGGACTGCCAATCATTCGTGGTTTAAAAATACTTGCATCTCAGATGAAAAA
>MHZD01000071.1:4610-4713 GCA_001828645.1 Planctomycetes bacterium RIFOXYC2_FULL_41_27
TTTCAGGAGCCCTTGCAAAGCATCCAAGGGTCTTTGATAAACTGTATGTAAATATAGTGAAAGCAGGAGAAATAAGCGGTGCCTTGGATATCATCCTGCAACG
>MHZD01000071.1:4869-8196 GCA_001828645.1 Planctomycetes bacterium RIFOXYC2_FULL_41_27
TTTTAATTGGGCTCATGATTTTTATTATTCCAAATTTTGCAAAGATTTTTGAAGAATTGAATTTGGAACTGCCTTTACCTACCAAAATGCTCATTACCTTTAGCACAATTTTAAAGACACAATGGATGTTCATACCGGCTGTACCATTTGGCGCTTTTGTACTCTATAAAATTCTTGGCAAAATTAAAAAAACACGGTTAATCATAGACAAAACAAAATTTAAATTGCCAATTTTTGGGGCAATTATAAATAAATCCACCGTTTCAAGGTTTTCTCGCACACTTGCAACCTTAACAACGAGTGGAGTGCCTATCCTGGATGCCCTTACCAACCTTAAGGACGCCACAGGAAATGCTGCTATGGCGCAAGCCATTCAGAATATCTATGACAGTATAAGAGGTGGAGAAAGTATCACGAAACCTCTCCGCGCCTCTAAAATTTGTGATGAAATGGTGGTCAATATGGTAGAAGTGGGAGAAGAAACAGGAGAACTGGATAAGATGCTTACCAAGGTGGCAGACAATTACGACGATGAGGTAGACAGGGCTGTGGAGGCTATGGTAAGCCTGATAGAACCCCTGATGATTGTATTTCTTGGCGGATCCGTTGGCTTTATCGTAATAGCTATGTTCGTGCCTCTTATTAAATTAATGCAAGGGATTGGTGGAGGAGACTAATAACGAATAGCGAATATTTGAATGCTTTACCTGGCTAATTTAATTGTATAGAAATTTTCATTTTATTTATGCAGATTACAGGATGGCATAAAATCCCCCTTAGACTTCGTCGTGAGCGCTCAGTCGAACGAAAAGGGGGCATTAAAGAAATCCCCCTTAACAAAGGGGGATAAAGGGGGTTGTGTTTTTCCCAGCAATTTTACAACCCCCTTACCCCCTTTGTTAAGGGGGACAACGCAGGACTTAACTTAAAACCTTCACCTGAGTAAAACGAAACGTTGCACAAACAAAAACAAAGAAATTTAAATATCCACACACAAAAGGGATTTTCCCTTATCGAAATAATAATCGTTATGGCTATCATTGGCGCATTAGCAGGGACGGCTATACCCGTTTACATCGGTATGAGACCGTCAATCAAACTGAGTGGAGCGACCAGACAAATCATGGGTGATCTTATGTGGGCAAGGATGCAGGCAATTAGCCAGAACAATGAATTTAAGATATCTTTTCTGGCAGACAATTATCGATATACGATTTTGGACGATGATGATAATGACGGCAATATTGATGCTGGTGAATCCATTATAACAAGGAATATCCAGGACAAATACAGAGACGTAACTTTTAGCTCAACCGCTAATCCAATCTTCCACCCCAGAGGAAATGCTTCACCTGCTGCTACTGTAACGATAATAAATTCCTTCGGAACAAAAACAGTAACAATTGCTATTACCGGCCGTGTCAAGAAACAATAATGTGTTTAGAGAAATACCACTAGCGAGGCAAAGCCTCAGACTGATAAACGAGTTTGGAACCACAGATTTCACAGATTGCACAGATTATATGAATTGGTTTTTTTATCTGTGCAATCTGTGAAATTTCTGGTTTCTGTTGTTATATTTAAAAACTTAACTCAAATGTGCGAAGATAAAACTCAGATAAACATTTTTAAATCGTTATCGCTAATAATGGTGCCCTGTATATGCAGAAGAGATTCATATTCCACAACGATGGCGTAACATTGATAGAAAACATACTAGCTATAGCTATTATTGCTATCGGCTTGTTTAGCGTAATGAGTGTGGTAACGATAGTAACAAAGGGCAATACACACAGCAAACGAGTAACTACTGCGACAACTATGGCTCAGGATAAGATGGAATATTTTAACAAGGTAGACTATAGCGACGTCTTAGGAACATCCACAGTTACTACAGATTACTATTTGGTAGCAGTTGTACAAAACGATACCCCAGGCGCTAATACAAAAACCATTACAGTCAATGTATATTGGGATCCAGCAGATGCAACCTCGTCTCATAAAGTCGAGTTGCAGACCATCCTGGCTGAAGAGTGATACATGACTCATTTATTTAAAAATAACGAACGTGGTTTCAGCATCGTGGAATTGGTGATAAGCCTTGCTATCACATTAGTATTGCTGGGTGTGGCAATTAAGATGTTTAATGTTCAACAAGACGCATACAATTCGCAGGAACAGGTTACCGATTTGCATCAGAATATCAGAACAAGTATGGATGCAGTGTCCCGAGAGATCAGGATGGCTGGATGTATGGTCGTAGGGACAAGCACAATTAAGACTTCTGGGCCGAGCACAATCACTTTCCTGGGCGATGTTGATGGTGATATTGTCACCAATCTTGCTACCAATGCCGTCGCCGGAGCAACAACAATTTATGTTAGTTTAACTCCCGATAGTGAATATTCCATAGCGAGTACAGATTCTATTTATATTTCTGACGGTAACCATACAGAAGTCGTTCCAGCTAATAGTTCAGCCAGCCATCTGATTGGCGAACCAGATCCAATTTATCTAAGCACTGGTTTGTTATATTCCTATACTGCAGGCAGCGCCACCGTTCGTACCGTGGAAAGAGTTACTTTTAGTCTCGACACAGCCAATTTACGGATAGATCGAGATAGTCAACCACTCGCGGAAAATATAGAAGCCATGAGTTTCACATACGGCACAAATACCGCCACGGGCGCCACAAATACCGTTACCATTGCTATAACAGGCCGTACTGCTAACATCGATACAAATTATGGGGATGATTATCGGCGCGGAACACTCACATCAACTATTAAATTGAGAAATCAATAAAAGATAACAGTTCACCGGAGGAAAAAGATTTGACAAGATAACAGGATAGACATGATATAAATCCAGTTAATCAAAACAACTGATTAATTACCTTGTTGCTACGGGAAATCCTATAGGACTTATTCTTAATATTGGGGGAAAGCAAAGTTGAAGTTAAACGAAAGGGCAAGGATTTAATTAAGCTGCCTCCGGCAACGACTTTTAAGCTCCTCTCTGGAAAGAGGGGCTGGGTGTGTGTTACGGCAAACTTACACACCCCTTAATCCCCTCTTTCTAGAGGGGAAACCCTGATTGAAATTCCTGTACGTTAAAGTAAAAGATATACAGGATGAAAAAATTATCATGTAAATCCTGTTCATCCTGTCTAAGATAGCTGAACTGTTACAATAAAAGGTAGTAATACGTGAAATCAAATAAATACAAAAATAAGTTATCCTTAAACGTGATGCATGGACATGACAAGGGATTTGTTTTTATTGCTGCCCTTGCGTTAATAGCAATTTTAGCCATAGTGAGCACGGC
>MHZD01000071.1:8300-8507 GCA_001828645.1 Planctomycetes bacterium RIFOXYC2_FULL_41_27
GATTAAGGAATGGAACTATATCAGATAGTGGAGAAAAGACAAATCCGTACTGGAACGTTACAGCGACATATTCTTCTACCGGCTTTGACAATAGTTTCACCGTAACACATCAGGTTATCGGTAGTAGTATCGTGACGGATGATGGCGGTACCCCGCTTTTTCTGATTACTTCCACTGGCACCAAGTTAACTTCGACAAAGCAAATAG
>MHZD01000071.1:8528-8712 GCA_001828645.1 Planctomycetes bacterium RIFOXYC2_FULL_41_27
ACGCGCTTCCTTTCACAAAGGCATTAGAGGGATGCGACGGTGTAACGATATCAAGCAATGGTTTTACCGATAGTTATGATTCTGCCCTGGGAAGTTATGCTTCACAAGTAATTCCTGCATCCAGCAGAAAGGACAACAAAAACAACGAATGGGCAAGAGATAAAGGACACATCGGCACCGCCAA
>MHZD01000071.1:8742-9350 GCA_001828645.1 Planctomycetes bacterium RIFOXYC2_FULL_41_27
TGCCCAGGTACATGGAAATGCCAAGGCAACACGATACGTTGGGATATCTGGAACTGGCAATCCTACAACTGGACTAGGAACTCCGGCTAATCTTACCGGATATAAAGGTTCTCCGGATACGAACAGCAGCAATGCAGTTATTTATGGAGTCCCCACTGAAAATAATCCCCTTACTCCCTGTGACCCGCTCGATATTCCAACCCTTTTTAGTACAGCAGATGATATTATTACCAGCAATAACAATGCTGAGATAGTCAATATCCAACCTCCATCTCCCCCAAACAATCCCTATAATGACTCTACAGAGGCCTTTAGCCTTGGCAGCAATGACACGTTTTCTCTTGGAAGTTCCGGTCAAACCAAGAATTATCATTTCAGCAGTTTTGAACTCAAATCCAATTCAGGATTAACGATAAATGGAATTGTTACTTTTTTTATTAGTGGAGACTTTGAAGTCAAAAGCAATGCCTATTTGACATTGAGTAGCGGTTCAAAGTTGACTGTTTATGTTACAGGTGAATTAAAGATATCTTCCAATACCACTATTGCTACTCCAGGGGTGTCGACAGACCTTATGATATATTCTTCTGCCACATCTTCCACCAACA
>MHZD01000072.1:0-3391 GCA_001828645.1 Planctomycetes bacterium RIFOXYC2_FULL_41_27
TATTGGGCGAGGGTGGCGGAACTGGCAGACGCGCAAGATTTAGGATCTTGTGCCTAACGGCGTGGGGGTTCAATTCCCCCCCCTCGCATTGTAAATTCAGTTGCATAATAGGCGGGTGTAGCTCAGTGGTAGAGCGTCACGTTGCCAACGTGAATGTCGTGGGTTCGAGCCCCATCACCCGCTCCATTTTTTTATCTTTGAGAAAAAAGTATTACAGGATATTAATACAATGAATGTGACAATTACAGAAGGCGGCCCTTGTAAAAAGGTTTTAAAATTCGAAATACCGAAAGAAACTATCGAAAGTGAATTTGAAAAAAAGACCGCAGAGGTCTGCAATACGGTTGAGTTGCCGGGTTTCCGAAAGGGTCATGCGCCGAGAAAATTGATTGAAAAACGGTTTGGAAATCAAATAAAGGACGATGTGAAACAATCGGTCGTTAGTGACTGTTACCAAAAGGCACTTGAAGAACATAAGCTGAATCCCGTGGGAAATCCCCAATTTGGTGAGATAAAACTGGAGATGGGACAACCCCTTAACTTCGATGTGACTTTAGAAGTATGGCCAATCTTTGAGTTGGGTCAATACAAGGGTCTGAAGTTAAAGAAAAAGCCCTCGAACGTTACGGAAGAAGATATGGGAAAGGCATTACAGGGCATGAGCTTCAGAAAGGCTCAGTTAATCGTTATACAAGATGGGGGTGTGAAAAGGGGAGACCACATTATTTGTGACTGTAAAGTGAAGGTTGGCGGAAATATCGTTTTAGAAGATGATGATGTGGAGATTCTTGTTGAGAACGGTGTTGCTGTTGCAAATACGCCAATACCGGAGTTGGTTACAAAATTGGAAGGGATAAAATCTGGCAAAGAGAGTGAGATCGAAATAAAGCTATCAGACAATTTTACTAAAGAGGAATTCCGTGGAAAAGATGCAGAATTGAAACTTACAGTGAAGGAGATAAAGCGCATGACCATGCCTGAGGTGGACGATAGTTTTGCTAAAACATTGGGTTATGAGTCTCTGGAAGACTTGAAGTCTTATTTACGTAAACGGATCGAGGGTGATAAAAAGAACTGGGCAGAAAATGACCTGAGGAATCAGATACTTGATATCCTTTTAGAGCAGACAAAATTAGATCTGCCTCAGGATTTTGTAAATTATCACACAGAACAAAGGATATATAAACATCAACTTGATTTACTAAAAAGGGGTATGCCTTTAGAAGAAATTCAGAAACAGACAAAAAACATTAAAAATGCATCGGCAGAATCCGTCATGCGGGAACTCAAGGCATCTATTATAGTGGACAATATTGCTGAAAAAGAGAAGATTTTTGTTACTGAAAACGAAGTAGAGCAGCGAATTGCTGATATTGCACGCGCATACAATACCGATGTCACACGGGTTCGTAAACAGTTGGAACGGCAGGGGAGTCTATCCTATTTACGAAATGAGATGCGTGAGAATAAGGTGATAAATGTGCTTCTCAAGGAAGCAAAGATAGAAGAATAAGATTAAATAGCATCGAATTAAAAGAACGATGTAAAAATAAATTAAAGGAGTTTGTGTGTATAAAGAATTTTTATCGCATTTAGAAAATGGTGAATTTCCTGCTGTAGGATCAATGAAGACGTATGGCAATCTTTTTATGCCTTATGTTGTCGAAAAGACGGGTTACGGCGAAAGGCATTACGATATATTTTCCCGGTTGCTCAAAGACCGCATTATCTTCATTGGTTCTGCAATAGAAGACACCCTGTCAAACCTCGTCATAGCACAGATACTATTCCTCCAGAATGAGAATAAAAATCAGGAAATAAGTATTTACATCAATTCACCGGGTGGTTCCATTACGGCAGGCCTATCCATTTATGATACGATGCAATTTGTCCAGTGCGATGTTGCCACCTTCTGTATAGGTCAGGCGTATAGCATGGCAGCTATCCTCGTTGCTGGCGGAACAAAGGGAAAGAGATATGGCTTGCCCCACACACGTATTATGCTCCATCAACCATGGGGTGGGATGAAGGGTACTGCGACGGATATCAGCATTCAGGCGGAAGAAATACTGCGGATGAAGAAATGTTTGAATGAAATCCTCGTGAAACACACGGGACAACCTATGGAACGTATCGAAGAAGACGTTGACCGTGATTTCTATATGTCCTCGCAAGAAGCAAAGACGTACGGGCTGGTTGATGAGGTGATAGAATCCTTACGAGATAAAAAGAAGTAAGATAACACAAAACTTAAAAAGTTGAAAATAGGGAAAGGACATGCAATTGCGTGTCCTTTTTTATTTGTACTATAACTACAATATTGTTCACGCCCAGATCTTTTTTGTGTTCTTTTTCTTTAATACATCTCTCTTATTCCAAATCGTTGATGAAATAGTATCGGCTTGTTAACGGTGGATATTTCGGCAGTTAAGAAAATTATGTATCTTTTTAGATGGTTTTTCAATTCCTGGTTTATACTTTGCAGACTCTATTGTGCATGCATGTGTTCCTTTGTATCAAAGGACGTTGGTGCAGTATTGAAAAACCTTTTTATAAGGAGGGTATTTTATGCGTGTAATAGATAAATCTTTTTGGGTGGTTATATTGGTGATCGTGATCGGGTCTATTTGGCAAGCAAGGTTTTGCCTCTCTGTCGAACAAGTCGAAGGAAAGGTAAATATAAATACGGCTACCGAAGCTCAGATTGCTTTATTGCCAGGCATCGGTCCCAAGCTGGCTACCGAAGTGGTTAACTATCGCACGAATAGCGGTGGCTTTAAAACCGTTGAGGATATTAAAAAGGTAAGTGGCGTGGGGGATAAGAAGTTTGAGAAGATCAAGGATTTTGTTGTTCTTGAGGGAGAGACAACCATAAAATCAACAAAACCTGCAAAGGGTGAAAAAGAATAAAAGTAAGAACGGGTAATTAGACTTGGAAGTTTTATAAAGATACTATGCATTTCAGAAAAGGGGATAGACGAAATCTATCCCCTTTTTTATTTGTGTTGCGTTTTCTAATAGTTAAGTTAAATGTTATTCAAGCCGTTGAAAAATATTATATTTAAATGAATGGGTTTTGTGTATAATTATTTACAAAAGTTCAGCTCACCGAAGAACACCGAGATCGCAAAACAACCCCCTTCGTCCCCCTTAACAAAGAGGGGATTTAGGGGATTGTGACTCTGCGTTCTTTGCACCCTTTGCGGTGAACTATTACAATTATTTTAAAAAGAGGATGTGAATTTTTATGCGTTTATACCCTAAATATGCATTCACCATAATACTGAGTTTGTATTTTACTTGTAATATGTCCTTCGCAAGCGACCCCAGGGAATGGTCGCCCACGTGGAAACTTCCTCCGGGAAAGAAACCTGCGAATATTGTCGATGAA
>MHZD01000072.1:3467-3623 GCA_001828645.1 Planctomycetes bacterium RIFOXYC2_FULL_41_27
TATTCAAGATGTGGAGTGGTTCTACCCATGCCAATGCGTGGAAGAATCCGCTCTTTCAAGCCCTTTATAATCTGGGGAAGAAAACGGCAGAAGGGGAGTCTCAAAAGCGAAATATAGAATCGTGTGTGCGCTGTCACTTTCCTATTGGACACAGCA
>MHZD01000073.1 GCA_001828645.1 Planctomycetes bacterium RIFOXYC2_FULL_41_27
TACTTTGATGAGGTTTTGTTGCTCCTCAGTATTATTTAAAAGTGTAAGCAAAGGATAACAACTATGGCTATACGGGTTGGTATAAATGGGTTTGGAAGAATCGGAAGAAATGTCTTTCGTGTGATCGCCGAACGAGGCGGTATAGACGTTGTAGCTATCAACGATCTCGCCGACGTAAAATCGTTGGCATTATTATTAAAATATGACTCGGTACATGGGAGGTTCGAAGGAAGCATCGAAACAAAAGAAAAAGCGCTGGTAATAAATGGCAAAGAAATTAAGTTGCTCATGGAAAGAGATCCTTCTAAATTGCCATGGAAATCACTTGGAGTAGATATTGTAATCGAATCGACAGGAATATTCACTTCACGAGCAGATTGCGCCAAACATCTTGATGCAGGCGCCAAAAAAGTAATACTTTCGGCGCCCGCAAAAGACAAAATTGATGCCACGATTGTTGTGGGCGTTAATACAAACGCCCTTAAACCTGAACATATAATTTTATCGAATGCCTCATGCACAACAAATTGTTTAGCGCCGCTGGTCAAGGTAATCAATGACAATTTCGGTATTGATAAGGGCCTCATGACAACAATCCATGCATATACAAATGACCAATGCATTGTTGATTTTATGCATAAAGATCCACGGAGGGCGAGGGCAGCAGCAATAAATATTATTCCCACAACAACCGGGGCAGCCAGGGCAATCGGGGAAGTAATTCCATCATTGAAAGGCAAATTAGACGGCCTGGCTATGCGCGTGCCTATTTCCAACGGTTCCGTGACTGATTTTGTTGCACTGGTATCAAAAGATGTTACTGTGGAATCTGTTAACAATGCCATGAAAAAGGCTGCCGAAGGTGAACTAAAGGGTATTCTCGAATATTGCGAAGACCCCATAGTCTCTTCAGATATTATCGGAAATACCCACTCAAGTATCTTAGACTCGGCATTAACATACGTAATTGATAAACGGATGGTGAAGGTGGTCTCCTGGTATGATAACGAATGGGGATTCTCAAATCGTATGGTAGACCTTATTGAGTTAATTGCTCGTCTATAACCTTATATTTTTATAAACCAGCCTATTTATATGAATAAATTATTTATAAAAGATATTGATGTGCGAAAAAAGAGGGTCATGGTTCGAACGGACTGCAATGTACCATTAGATGAGGATGGGAATATTGCTGATGATACAAGGATACGGGCAACCTTGCCAACCATCAATTATTTATTGGATGAAGAGGCAAAGGTAATTATTGCTTCTCATTTGGGCAGGCCGGAGGGCAAAGCAAATCCTAAGTATAGTCTGAAGCCCGTTGCAAGGAGATTACAGGGTTTCCTCAAGGAAAGGGCAAATGTAATTATGGCCGAGGATTGCATTGGTCCGAAGATTAAAAAGCAAATTGAGGAGATGCGATGTGGCGACGTAATTGTACTTGAAAATCTAAGATTTTACCCTGGAGAAGAAAAAAACGACCCCTCTTTCGCAAAAGAATTGGCCAGCCTCTGCGACGTGTTTATACAGGACGCATTTGGTAACTGTCACAGGAAACACGCTTCAATGATTGGCGTTGATGGCTATGTTCCGTCAGCGGCGGGGTTCTTACTCAAGAAAGAAATAGATTACTTTGAAAAGGCAGTCAATAATCCCATGCGACCGGTTGTTGCCCTGTTAGGCGGTGCAAAAGTTTCTGACAAGATAAAGATTATTGAAAATCTGGCGAAAAAGATGGATAAAATTCTTATTGGGGGTGCCATGGCATTTACCTTCCTCAAGGCACAAGGTTTTAGCGTCGGACAATCACTTGTCGAAGATAGTATGCTTGATGTGGTAAGGAATTTAATGGATATTTCCAAAAGAAACGGGACAAAATTATATTTGCCCGTTGATTTTGTTGTTGCAGAAAAATTTGATAGCCGTGCTGAAACGAAGGTCGTTCCCTTCCAGGAAATTCCAGAAAAATGGATCGCCCTTGATATCGGTCCTGCTACTACAAAGCTGTTTACTGAGGCGCTCCAGGATGCAAAGACAATTTTATGGAACG
>MHZD01000074.1:0-1736 GCA_001828645.1 Planctomycetes bacterium RIFOXYC2_FULL_41_27
AGTAGTAGCTGATTTGAAATATATTCCTGCAACAGGTTCAACCTTAAAAATAATTTTGATATGAGTTGCTACCAGTGGATTTTCCGAAGATATATTAAAAATCTTTATCTCGGATTTATCTTTACAAATGAGTCAAGTTTTAGATGTTGGATGGTTAAATGGCTATATGGTTATTAACCATTTAACCATTCAGCCATTTATCCTGTTTTATGTGTGTTTTATCGGTCTGAGGCTTCGCCTCGCTAGTATTTGATCGAGGCATGTTCGCCGCTAAATATCTTTATTTCCCCATTTTTCAACTTCATCATCAAACCCCCGTTATTGGATATATCGATGACCTTTCCTGTATATTCCTTCCCGCAATCAATAATGGTCAATTTCTCTCCGATAGTGACGCAAAATTCCCTCCATCTGTCAGTGATATATCTATAGTGATCATTCTTTAAAATTGAATACCACTTATCTATATCCTGGAGCAGCGCCTTTGCGAGGAAATTACGATTTATAGGTTCTTTTCTTTCAATGGCGAGGGAAGTTGCCGGTAGGCGGGTCTGTCCCGGCAAGTCTTCTTCGGTGAAATTGACATTTATTCCTATACCAATTAAAAATATTGATTGTTTTTTTAAGTTTTTTTCAAACGCTACTAATACGCCGCCTACTTTTTTCCCCCCAATCAGGATGTCGTTAGGCCATTTAATTTCTGCGGGGAGATGTAAGGTTTCGCGGATCGTTTCTGTAATTGATACAGCCATAGTGCCTGTTAACAAACACAAGTGGTCTGGTTGCATATTGTGTTTTAGCAAGAGTGTAAAAAGTAATCCCTTGTATTTAGGGCATGACCATGAGTGATCAGAACGCCCCCTGCCTTTCGTTTGCTCTTCAGCGAAAATTACGGTGCCATTCTTAAAGCTGGTATGTGCAAGTTTCTTGGCAGTGTCCATTGTTGAAGTCGTCCGCTCTAAGGTAATTACATTACTTCCAACAATCTTTGTTTTTAATTCCCGTGTGATTTCTTCTGCAATTAAACGATTGTGTGAATTTAATATGTGTGTATCCTGTACATAATGGTTAAGGAGATTATTCTCTGTTATTGTTTTTGGCATACGGGATATGTTTGAAAAAGTACATTTCGGTGATAGATAATCATTGTGTAAATATATGTCATAAGTAATTTAAAAGTCAACATGAAAAGGAGAAACCATATTTCTTTAGGCGTTTACAAAAAATATTTTGACACTTTCCCCGTTTTCACGAGGACAAGTTTAGCAAAAATTCACGATTCGTGAATTACGCCCCCGATAGATTCAGTCGGGGGCTAAAATCGTAAATTCCCACTCAAGGACTCTTCCGATTCGTTCGGGTTAGGATATATTTTTTATAAAAAAATACTAGACTTCTGCCAGTATGACAGGTGTTGCCTATGATAGAATTTTTGTGCTGTCACAATGGCATACTGGCATAAATATTTTGAGGATAATTTTAATAAATATAACAAACGTAAGATACTTAATTTCAATTGATTAAGGTGTTTTGATGTTCAATAATTTTCTACGGCATTATGTTTGCTAATTGTACCTAATCGTTGGATTTTCTGATATTTATATTTATTTTGTTATTCAGTTAAACATAAGTTTTGAAAGGAGGTATTCGATGGCGAAACAACTAGCCTTTAATGAAGAGGCAAGGGCCGCTATTGCTCGAGGCGTTACAAAACTTGCCAGGGCGGTTAAGGTTAC
>MHZD01000074.1:1794-10692 GCA_001828645.1 Planctomycetes bacterium RIFOXYC2_FULL_41_27
AGTGGCTGAGGAAATTGAACTGAAAGACCCTTATGAAAATACGGGGGCCAAGTTGGTACGGGAGGCGGCATCCAAGACCAGTGATGTTGCAGGTGACGGCACGACCACTGCTACGGTTCTTACTGAGGCTATATTCCTGGAAGGATTAAAGTGTGTGACGTCAGGCGCTGATCCCATGGCGCTCAATAGGGGGATGAGGAAGGCCATGGATAAGGTTGTAGAGAAACTGAAAGAGACAAGCAAGAAAATCAAGAGCCAGACAGAAATTGCAAGTGTTGGGTCTATTGCGGCGAACAATGATCCGGAAATTGGAAAAATGATTGCCGATGCGATGGATAAGGTTGGGAAGGACGGTGTTATTACCGTTGAAGAGGGAAAGGGTCTCGAAACAAGCGTAGAAGTAGTAGAGGGTATGCAATTTGACCGCGGTTATCTCTCTCCCCATTTTATCACGAATCCCGATTCAATGGAGGTTGAATTCAAAGACCCTTACATCTTTATTTACGAGGATAAGATATCTTCCATTAAAGGATTGGTTCCGTTATTAGAAAAGATTGCAAAGACGGGTAAGCCTCTTTTAGTTATTGCAGAAGATGTAGAAGGTGAGGCATTAGCCACGCTCGTTGTCAATAAACTACGAGGCACAATTAGCTGCGCAGCGATAAAGGCCCCTGGGTATGGCGATCGCAGAAAGGCGATGCTGGATGATATTGCTGTTCTTACGGATGGCAAGGCGATATTTAAAGACCTCGGAATTCAGTTGGAAAGCATTGATATCCGCGACCTGGGAAGGGCAAAGAAGGTAACCATCGATGCGGATAATACAACGATCATTCAGGGTGCAGGCAGTTCGAATACCATCGCTGGACGTATCAAACAAATCCGCAATGAAATTGAAGCTACGACGTCAGATTATGATAGGGAAAAGTTACAGGAAAGGCTTGCGAAACTTGCTGGAGGTGTTGCCCAGATATTCGTTGGAGCTGCTACGGAAAGTGAAATGAAGGAAAAGAAGGCCCGGGTTGAAGATGCATTGCACGCCACAAGGGCGGCGATTGAAGAGGGTATTTTGCCTGGTGGTGGCGTCGCACTGTTGAGGGCAGCAGAGGCTTTGAATGACCTCAAACTAAAAGGTGACGAGGCTATGGGTGTTGATATTGTAAAGAAGTCCCTATCCGCTCCTGCAAAACAGATATTTAAGAATGCAGGACTGGAGGGTTCTGTGGTTGTTCGAAAGATATTGGAATCCAAAGATAAGTCCTATGGCTATGACGCAGAGAAGGAAACATACTGCAATCTGATGGAAGCAGGTGTTATAGATCCTACAAAGGTAGCAAGGTGTGCATTGCAGAATGCCGTGAGTATTGCTGGAATCCTCTTAACCACAGAATGTATCATTACCGATATCCCAAAAAAGGGGGATGAGAAGATGCCAGGAGGTATGGGTGGCGGCATGGGAGGCATGGGCGGTATGGGAGGTATGGGTGGAATGGGAATGTAATTCAATAATTTATAATATAAATTTTAACATTAAGAATTTTATTGTTTATTTTTCATGAGGAGGTAATACGAAAATGATCAGACCGTTAGAGGACAGGGTGGTAATCGAACCTATGGAAGCTGAAGAAAAGACTCAGGGTGGAATTGTGCTGCCTGATACTGCAAAGGAAAAGCCCATGAAGGGAAAGATTATCGCTGTCGGCGATGGGAAAATGCTGGAGAGCGGGAAAAGGGCTGAACTTTTGGTAAAAAAGGGAGATAAAGTCCTTTATGGAAAGTACGCCGGGACCGAGATTACTATTGATGGTAAAGAATATTTAGTTATGAGAGAAAGCGATATTTTAGCCAAGATTGAGTAATATCAATCAGACTCTTAAAGTTTTTTGATGATTTAAATTTTTTGGAGGTTATGAAATGGCGGCAAAACAGCTAGTTTACGATGAAGATGCCAGAAAGTTGCTCCAAAAAGGGATTAAGCAGCTAGCGGATACCGTTCGGGTAACCATGGGTCCTACGGGAAGAAATGTGATCCTGGAAAAAGGATTCGGTTCACCTTCGGTTACAAAAGATGGCGTCACGGTAGCTAAGGAAATTGAATTGAAAAATCCCTTTGAAAATATGGGGGCAAAGATGGTTTGTGAAGTTGCATCAAAGACCAGTGATGTTGCTGGAGATGGCACCACAACGGCCACCATCTTTGCAGAGGCTATCTTTAATGAAGGATTGAAGAACGTTGCAGCCGGCGCAAACCCAATGGCGATCAAAAGGGGCATTGATAAGGCTGTAGAAATTGTAGTTGCGGAAATTAAGAAATTGAGTAAACCTGTGAAGGGGCGCTCTGAAATTGCCCAGGTGGGAACTATTTCTGCCAATAACGATGCATCTATCGGAAACCTGTTGGCGGACGCTATGGAGAAGGTCGGCAAGGATGGGGTTATTACCGTAGAAGAAGCGAAGGGGATTGAGACTACACTGGCGGTTGTGGAAGGTATGCAATTCGATAAGGGATATCTTTCTCCATATTTTATTACCGATGCACAGAATATGGAGGTTATCCTCGAGGATGTCTATATATTGATTCACGAAAAAAAGATATCCGGCATGAAGGATATCCTCCCCTTATTGGAAAAGATTGCCAGCAGTGGAAAGCCTTTATTGATTATTTCTGAAGACGTTGATGGTGAAGCGCTGGCAACCCTGGTAGTTAACAAGCTCCGCGGCGTGTTGAGTTGCGCGGCCGTTAAGGCCCCGGGTTTCGGAGATCGCAGAAAGGCGATGCTGGAAGATATTGCCACATTAACGAAGGGGCGTGCTATTACCGAGGAGTTGGGTGTAAAGCTTGAAAATATGGGGATAGAAGACCTTGGCCGCGCAAAACGGATTACCATTGATAAGGATAATACGACAATCATCCAGGGTGCGGGAAAGAAGGCCGATATACAGGCAAGAATCAATCAAATCAAAAACCAGATCGAGCAAACCACTTCCGATTACGACAAAGAAAAGCTCAGTGAAAGGCTGGCAAAATTAGCCGGAGGTGTGGCTGTTGTCCATGTTGGCGCTGCAACTGAGGCCGAGATGAACGAGAAAAAGGCGCGGGTGGAAGATGCGCTGCATGCAACCCGTGCTGCAGTAGAAGAAGGGATTGTGCCGGGAGGCGGCGTCGTGTTTGTACGGGCAATGCCTGCACTCGATGAAGCGCGTAAAAAATTTAAAGGTGATGAAAAGGTTGGTGTGGATATCATAACAAAGGCGCTTGAGTCTCCGCTGCGTCAAATTGCTTCCAATACCGGCGCCGATGGTTCAGTAGTCCTTGAAGAGGTGAAGGAATTGTCGACCAATGTGGGATATGATGCCAATACAGGAAATTATGTAGATATGTTTGATGCAGGGATTGTGGATCCCGCGAAAGTATCTCGTGTTGCCTTACAAAATGCGGCCAGTGTTGCCGGTCTCTTGTTAACAACAGAAACCATGATTACTGAGATGAAGGAAGACGAAGAAGAAAAAGAGATCGAAGGCAGTATCCATTAATCAGGCATTTATTGAAAATTTACATAACGGATAAAAGTAAAAAGGCTACGATGAGTAGCCTTTTTGCTTTTATACACTCATGATTATTATTTCCGGAAAATAACCGGCTATTCTTGCTTGTTATTTAGGGTGTATTTAAAACACCCTTGATTTTGTGCTGTTTTATATACTATAATTTTAACGTTAATAAAATCGGGAAGTAATAGTATCTTTTTATAAAATAATAACTTAATATAAAGACGATATACATGGAAGAAGATTATTACCAAGTGTTGGGTGTTGATAGAAATACAAGCGGGGAAGAGATTAAAAAGGCATATCGTAAGTTGGCTATGAAATATCATCCGGATAGAAATCCTGGAAATAAGGAAGCTGAACAGATATTTAAGAAGGCCGCTGAAGCTTACGGTGTACTAAGCGACCCTGATAAAAAAAGACGATATGATCAATATGGAATAGATGGTCTGAGAGGCGCCGAATCCCGTGGATATACCACCATGGAAGATATTTTTGACGCCTTCGGTGATATTTTTGGCGGTGGCAGTATCTTTGAAGACTTCTTTGGCGGAGGAAGGGGTCGGGGCAGGGCAGGTCGTCGAGGGGCGAGCCTGAAGTGTGATATTGAGATCGATTTTAAAGAAGTGGCTATAGGCGTTGAGAAAAAAATTGAGCTGACTCGTAGGGAAGTGTGTGATACATGTCGTGGGACCGGCGCGCGCGAGGGTACTTCACCGGTAAACTGCCCATATTGTAAAGGCAGAGGTGAGGTTCAGCAGTCACAAGGATTCTTTACACTCCGCACTACGTGTCCTAAATGTCATGGTAATGGTAAGATTATAGAATCTCCGTGCGCAAAATGCGGAGGTTCTGGCCGCTATCCAAAAAAGTCAATTATTTCTATTCAGATTCCAGCTGGCGTTGAGGATGGAACACGGTTGAGGTTGACAGGCCAGGGAGAGCCTGGTGAAAATGGAGCAGCTCCGGGAGATTTGTATTGCGACATCCATGTTACTCCCCATCCTATCTTTAAAAGACATGGGAATGACGTTCTTTGTGAAGTTCCGATTACTTTTGCACAGGCAGCCTTGGGTTGTACCATTGATGTTCCTACCCTTACGGGGAGGGTTATTCAAGTAAAGATACCAAAAGGAACGCAGAACAACGAAGTTGTTCCGATTCGTGGAGAAGGATTTCCTAATGTACATGGGTATGGGAGGGGCAATCTCCTGGTACAGGTGATTGTTGAAGTTCCAGCGAGGATGACCTCCAGACAGGAGGAGTTGCTCCGGGAATTTGCGGAATTGGAGAAAAAAAATGTCTCTCCCCGACAAAAGAAATTTTTTGAGAAAATGAAGAATATTTTTTAAATAAAATTTAAGAATGGAAAGGTATTTTATAAGGAAGGAGGTAAACATCAGTTTATTATTTAGTTAAGTTTGGCTAAATAAATAACTGAGAAGAAAATATGCCAACATACGATTATAAGTGTAATGGGTGTGATCATTTGTTTGAGTTGTTTCAACACATTACGGAAAAGCCAGTAAAGAAGTGCCCTGCTTGTGGGAAACTGAAAGTTCAGAGAGTAATTGGCTGTGGTAGCGCTATTATTTTTAAAGGTTCTGGCTTCTATCAGACAGATTACCGGAGTGAAGAATACAAGTCTAAGGCTAAAAAGGAAACCGAATCTGTAAAATCTGATACAAAAGCCGCAGAGAAAAAATAAAAGAAAACATGCCGAAAATAAACTGCCCCAATTGTAAAAAGGAGTTTGTCTATCAGAATATAAAAGAATTGCCAAACTTCCCTTTTTGCTGTGAGCGGTGCAAGCTTATCGACCTTGAAGCATGGCTGGATGAAAGGCATCGTATTGAGGAGCCAATGACTCCTGAAGCATTGAGTCGAATAGAAAAAAAAGGAGGGGAAAATGGGTGAAACGAAAACTGTCGTACAGGACTGGCGCGATATTTTCCGCGCCTTTAAGATGGCATTTGACCCCAAGAAGATGTTTCTTGGATACATTGGTCTTTTGGCGAGTTTGATTTGGTGCGTGGTTGCAGTTTCATTTTTCTCGGCATTAACGTTGGTTAGCGCCAACCCTTATGCCTTTATAAAACTTGTCTTATATTCAGCCAGGGAAGGCATACCCCTCGCTATAAAAAATTTGTTATTAGCGATTATGCCTCTGGATTTCGGGGAATTTGTCGTTCTCGCGGTACTCGTTTTTGGGCTGCTAGTCATCTGGTCGTTGATAGGGGGGGCAATTACACGAATTGCCACGCTGGACTATGCCAGAGACGAAAGTATAAGTCTGACGGATGCCCTGAAATTTGCCAGGAAAAAGTTCTGGTCTTATTTCTGGTCACCGCTGGTGCCGGTAATTGGTGTCCTTTTCTTCGCCTTGTGCAATGTGGTAGGCGGTATGATTGGGCGAATCCCTGTTCTTGGTGAGATAACAGTGGCATTGGGGTTTCCTCTTGCCATACTTTCCGGCTTTCTCATGGTTTTTGTTGGTGTAATAGGTGTATTGGGATTGTGTTTCATGTTTCCCACAATCAGCGCGGAAGGGTCAGATGCCTTTGATGCGATGAGCCGGGCATATAGCTACGTCCTCGCACGCCCCAAACAATTCATCTGGTATTGTATTGTAAATACATTTTATGGATTGGTCTGTCTGATAATTATTGCATTTGTAGCATGGTTGATGATGCGCCTGTCCTTCTGTACAGTGGGTTTGGGTATGGGACAGAAGTTTCAGGCGGTTCAGACTTTTATATTACAAAAGTGCGACATTGCATGCCTCGGATTTTGCACCACGCCTTCTGCTGAGACAAAAACTACGGCGGTTTCTCTTGATCGCTGGTCTTTGAAATTCCTGGCAGGCATGATAATTCTTTATGTTGGATTGGCTAAACTGGCAGTATGGACATTTGTAGCTACATACCTGCTTTCTGCGAAGACAATAATCTATTTCCTGCTCAGAAAAGAAATTGACAGCACAGATGTGACTGATGTGTACCTGGAAGAAAAGATAGAAGAAAAAACAGAAATATCAACGGAAAAAACCGAGAAACTTTCTTCTCCAACAGAAGGTGCTAAAGAGGACCGTTCTTCTACAGAAGAAGGATCTAAACCAAAAGAAGGTGAAGCGGTTTAGTTTACATTTTTCAAGAGGGGAATTATGAAAATCCCCTCTCGGGAGGGGACTAAGGGTTGGGTCTGGGCTGTAGATAATTCAGAGCTTAAGCCACACTTTTCTACAAATAACTAAATTGTTACCACGATTAAAGAATTTTAATTGTCTGAATTTTAAGACTTAAATGAAACAATGAATGTTCCAGTTGTTACTATTGTCGGCAGGCCGAATGTAGGCAAATCTTCCCTGCTCAACTGTCTTGCAAGACGCCGAATCTCCATCGTTGAACCCACCAGTGGCGTTACGAGGGATCGCGTCTCAACAGAAATTCGACACAACGAGTACGTGTTTGAATTAGTGGACACAGGCGGAATGGGTGTGAAAGACGTGGATGGTCTTACGGAAGACATCGAGATGCAGATAGAAATTGCACTTTCCAATGCTGATATAATTCTCTTTGTGGTAGACGTGCGTGACGGTGTGACACCTTTGGATATTATGGTGACGGAAAAATTGAGACGCCTTGGGAAAAAAGTAATCCTCGTTGCCAATAAGGTGGATACGCCAAAGTTTGAATATCAAATGGCAGACTTTAATAAATTGGGATTCGGTACCCCGCTTCCGATGTCTGCCGTTGAAGGATTTGGGCGGTCTGAATTGCTGGACAAGATTATTTCTCTGCTGCCAGCGCCGTGCCAGGATTCAGATTCCACTGAACCCATCATGAAACTTGCCATTGTTGGTAAGCGGAACGCCGGGAAATCTACGCTCATTAATACCCTGGCAAAGGAACAGCGTGTAATTGTCAGTGAAGTGCCAGGCACTACGCGAGATTCAATAGATGTACGGTTCGAGATAGAAGGTAAGCAATTCCTTGCAATTGACACGGCAGGGGTAAGAAAGAAAAGACAGGTCCATGATTCTATAGAATTTTACAGCATGGCGCGCGCCGAACGGTCTATCCGCAGGGCAGACGTAGCGCTATTTCTTATTGATGCTGCGCTCAAGGTGTCCGAGGTAGACAAAAAACTGGGCGATTACATCGTCTCTGAAAATAAACCATGCATCATTGTAATTAATAAATGGGACTTGGTTCAGGGAGTTGAAACAGGAAAATTTAATGACTATATTTATAAATGTTTGCCTGGACTTTCCTTTGCCCCCATCTCTTTCATCAGCGCCAAGAATAATAATCATGTAGTGGAAATGATACATCTGGCATTAGAACTGTACGAACAGGCTAATACCCGTATAACGACTTCTGAATTGAACCAGGCGTTGCAGGGGGCATTGTCTTTACACCGTCCGACACGCAAGAAGTCCAGGTCTCCCAGGATTTATTACGCCACGCAGGTAAGCGTTTCGCCGCCCACGTTCATCCTTTTTGTTAACGATCCAAAACTCTTCGATAGCAATTACGAACGTTACCTCTCCAATCAACTCCATAGCAAGCTCCCCTTTTCTGAGGTTCCCTTAAAATTCCATTACCGGGCAAGGACAAAAGTGCAACTCAGCCACGCCTGATGAAATCGGTTAGGTGCGTAGCTCAAATTGTTTGGAGTCGCTAAATACCCTACTTTAATGTACGTCCGTACTTAATACTATGAATTATTATAAAAATATTTTCAAGAGTATAAAGGTACAGCTCATCTGTTACATCTGTTTGCTGACGACATTCCCATTGTTGTTTGTCTGCATCGTGGAGTATTACAGCGGCAAGCGTGCCATTGAACAGCGGGTGATCGAGCAGCTCACCTCCATTGCCGATTTAAAAAAGAGGGAACTCAATAATTGGCTGGAGGAACGATTGACGGATACATCGGTGATCGCCCGGAACAAAGTGCTTGCAGCTGCGGCAACAAGCCTTTTGCAGCAGAGGAGGAGAGTTGAAAGCGTTCATCAATTGATGAACTCAGAAACTGCACGCATAAATTACAACAGGGTTTTGGAAAATCTTCATGCACTCAAACAGTTTTATAAACACTATAACGTTATTTCCATTATTGATGGCGCAAACGGGGAGGTGGTCATATCTACCTATCCTGATATCGTCGGCAAGACTCTGAGTTCGTTCAACAGTTATATAGATATCCTTGAAAATAAAGATGTAGCTGTAAAAGATATTTACACCTCTGAACTCATGGGACAGAACTGTATGACGTATTTCTGCCCTGTTTGCCTGACGGATCCCTTCACCCTGGAAAGTAGCAACGTCATTATCGGCGTTATCT
>MHZD01000075.1 GCA_001828645.1 Planctomycetes bacterium RIFOXYC2_FULL_41_27
ATTTATACAAAACTGTTTTACAGGATGAGGACATCCACTCCTAGTTTTAGCGATATCTTAAAAAATCCCGTTGCAACGATAATCATCCTTTTGGCAATATCCCTTAGTTTTTTGTTTTTGCCGCCAAAGCTTTCCAACCGTATCAAAATGACCTGCCTTGTCCCTGTGAGACCGTTACAATGGGCAACCTGTTTCTGCAGTAATTCAGCCAATAATTTTTTGGATAAGGCGCTTTCTGCCTGGCGTGATGCTCACATAAAAAAACAACTGGAAGAACAAGTTTCCCAGTTCAAAAATAAGATAATAGAGCAGCAGGATACAATATACAAGTTGCAGAGTAAACTGCACACCCTTTCGGAATTCCCGGCTGAAAATAAGAATAAAACAAAGCCAATACCAGCGGACATCATCGGATACGATTCATTGACTTTTAGGAAAAGCATCACGGTCAATGCAGGTTCTAAACATGGCGTAAAACCGAACGACATAGTAGTATCAAATAATGCGCTTGTGGGGAAGGTCGTTTTGGTAAGCGGAGGAAGTAGTGTTGTCCAGTTAATTACAGATCCGGCTTCACGCATACCGGGAAGGGTTCTTCAAACGCGTGAACAGGTAATCATCGAAGGGAATGCCACAGGGTTTTGTCAATTAAAATATGTGCCGCGATGGGCAAAACTGAAAAAAGGTGACGATATTATCTCCTCTGATATTGGTGGGTTTTATCCCCCTTCTTTACCTATTGCTACTGTTGTAGAAACTGAAGTAAAGGGAGGCGCACTCTTTCAATCGGTAAAGGTATTACCCAAGGTAAATATTTCAAAAATTGAGCATGTATTCGTTATAATAAATTAGGCCTTCGGCAACTTTGTAACGCCACTAAAACACCAAGGCACAAAGAAAATACTTAGCGTCTTCGTGACTTTGTGGCTAGTTTGAAATTCCTATACATTAAATTATGCGCTGGTTCACGTTTTTTTGTATCCTTATTGGGATTTCCCTGTTTCAGTCGACCCTGATGAACTGGATTAACATCGGGTCAGCGGCGCCTGATTTGTATTTTCCGTTGGTGATATTTTATTCCTTCATGGCAGATATCAAACGGAACACCATCACGAACTGGTTTGTGGGCATGTCAAAAGATTTGTTTTCGGAAGGGAGTTTTGGAATAAACTCCATTTTTTTTGTCGCCATGGGCTTTTTCGTCTGGTCAATCAGGGGAATATTGTTTCGGGAACATTTAGTTACCCAGGTGCTGGTCACATTCGTCTTTTCATGTATCTACAACATACTGTATGCGGCGCATGCTACACTTTCTTTTCACTCGCTCAGTCTTTCTGCAACCCTCTGGACAATTTTTACTTGCTCGTTATATACGGCTATGTTTGTTCCCGCGTTGTTTTGGATATTCAGTAAATTACAGCCGACACAGAAGTTTTTTTATCAATAAGGGATTGATGAGCCATGTATCCTTACCGTTTCAAAATCACACTCATTATTTTCATTGTATTTTTTATCGGTATCGTAGTACGGCTCTTTCAACTCCAGATCATTGAAAGCAATAAATATAAAGGCATTTCCCAAAATCGCCGTATTGTTACGTATCCGCTGGAGGCTACACGAGGAACTATCTTCGACAGAAACGGAAAGATGCTAGCTGTGGATCAACACACCTTTGATATTGCTGTCCAATACAAAAATCTCCTATATTGTTACGTTCGTGATAACAATGCGGTGTCACGCATTGATGGGATGAAGGTGCATAAAAATGCAAAAAAAACCTGTGGTGAATGTCACGAAAATCAAGACGTATGGGTAGAAAAATTGTCCCAATTGTTAGGAATCCCGCAGAATGAGTTGCTGAGTCATGCAAAACAAGCCGTTGAAAAAGTGGAAAGACTCAAGCAAAACGTGGAGCAAAAATCAGGACGGGCAACCCGTATCAAGGAGGAAGCGGGCTATTATCCTATAGCTTCTGATGTTACATGGGAAAAGGTTATTCAAATAGAGATTAATCAGAACAGTTATTCCGGCATACGCGTCACTCCCAGACCAAAAAGGATTTATCCTCAGCAAGAACTTGCGCCGCACATCCTGGGGTATATGAGCAAGCTGAATGAGAAAGAATGGAAGATGTACAGCGACAAGTGGAATAATTTTATTTTGAGTTCCAATATTAAAGGTACGGACATTACGCCATTGCTCTACGATGGGTATGCCGAAAACGACTATATAGGGAGGTCAGGGGTTGAGTTGGAATATGAAAATGAATTACATGGCGAGCGCGGTAAACGGTTTGAGGAAATCACCTATAAAAATACCCAGGTTGAAAAAGTAATATTGGAACGACCACCTGTTTCCGGAAACGACCTCTATTTGACCATTGACACTCAAATTCAGGCTTATGCAGAAAAATCGCTGGGTAAGAACCCTGGGTCAATTATCGTTATGGACCCGTGGACGGGCGAGATACTCGCTATGGCTAGTTACCCGTGCTTTAATCCTAACGATGTGAATAAAGATTTTAAAAAGCTTATCAAACATCCTTCAAAACCATTCCTCAATAGGGCCATACAGGGCGCCTTGCCTCCGGGATCTATTTTTAAAGTTATTACAGCAACTGCCGCCCTGAGCACAAACCGCATTAATACCCAGACGAATTATGAGTGTCATGGTTATACCAATTACCAAAATATCATTTTTAGATGCTGGTCGGAATACGGACACGGACTGGTTGCCATACAGGATGCCATACCCTATTCGTGCAATGTCTTTTTCCTTGAAACAGCAAAGATTTTAGGTGGAGATTCACTATACACATGGGCAAAGAATTTTGGTATTGGTGAGAAGACAGGTATCGATCTTCCGCACGAAAGGAGCGGAAATATGCCCAAAATGACGGACACGGCAACCGTCATGAACGTTGCTATCGGCCAAGGGGCATTGCTTACCACACCGCTTCAGTTAGCTCGGATATATGCGGCAGTGGCAAATGGCGGCACTTTGGTTCAGCCCCACTTACTATTAAAACTCACCGATGGACAAGGAAAAATCGTTCGTCTATTTAAACCGGAAAAGAAACAAAAACTTCCCATACAGCCTGCCACCCTGGATACCTTACGTACGGCACTTTTGGATGTGGTTACCCGTGGTACGGCCAAAAATACGGGCTTGGAGTTATACAAGGTTGCCGGTAAAACAGGCACCGCGGAAACCGGGCGTCAGGAAGACAACCATGCCTGGTTTGTCGGTTACGCCCCGTATGACAGCCCGCAGTACTGCTTTGCCATACTTGTAGAGCATACGCCAGGTCATGGGGCGGAGATCACAGGGCCTATTGCCAGAGAATTAATGTCGTATTTATTCCCGGAGCTAAATGAGGCGTCATAGAGGCCTGTTTCTGATTCTTTGGAGTATTACCGTGCAAAAACTTCTTTTTTTGGAAAGTTTTTATGAACCAGTATGGATGTGCCCATTATGGGGTTTTATTTCCGGAAATAAATGTTTGAAAGATGTTCAATGAAGCAATTTAAATTATCGCTTAAAGAAAAGGCATTCATAGGGATTGTTGCTACACTTATTCCTATCCTTACTACGTTCATTCTGGTTTACCGTCAGAACAGGGTATATTTGACGAACCGCACCCTCGACACCTTAACCATTATTGCTGAGGCATACGAAGGACAGGTCTATCAGTTTCTGGAGATGGCAAAACGACGCACCCAGGATTTTTCCAGTGACGGTTTTATCAGAACTCAACTACAAAAAGTAATCAGAGGCAATCTATCTACAATTAGCAAACTGAATAAACATCTTGTCAGGAATAAGCTTGTCCTTGATAAAACGATAAATACCATCAATATCCTTTCTTTAGAGGGACGGGTCGTTGCCTCTACGAACAACGCTGAAATTGGAAGGGACCTTTCCCGTGAAACCATTTTTTTAGAGGGGAAAGAGACTGTTACTATGGTAGAAAAGTGTTTCGGACATTGTGAATTAACCGAAATTGCAATCTCAGCTCCCATCTTAAATAAAGATACGGGCAGGCTTATAGGTGTTATAGTCAACTATATCCCAATTGCGGAGCTAGATAATATTGTAACCGGAAGATATTCGCATCACTTGGAAGCAGCCTCCTGGGCTAAAGGGAAAGGGGCATGGAAGACGCTTGAGATATATCTGGTAAATAGAGACAAGCTCATGATTACAGAATCCATATTCGTGAAGGATGCCGTATGGAAACAGGTAGTAGATACGCTGCCAATTAACGAAGGCTTAACGTCAAATAAAGAGATAACCGGATTCTACAGAGATTACAGAGGCGTTGAGGTTGCGGGCGCATCCATGTATATTCCATCAGTGAAATGGATACTCCTTGTGGAAATTGACAAGAGTGAGGTGCTTTCTCCGATAAAACATGTACTTGTAAGCGCTTTAATAACAGCAGCAGTTGTTATTGTAATGATTGTCTTGCTCTTTGCTGGTTTCATGAAAAAAATGGTGATGCCTCTTCGGAAAATATCCGATGCTGCAAAGAAAATTGCCAGCGGCAATTTCGATGTTGTCGTTCCGGTTCAGACGCATGATGAAATTGGCGTACTGTGTGAATCGTTTAATTACATGACCGACCATATTAATGCCAGGACGACGGCGCTTGCAAGGAGCGAGGCGCGTCTTGCCGAGGCGCAGCGAATAGCCCAGATTGGAAATTGGGAATGGGATGTGATTAAAAATGAAGTATCCTGGTCTTGTGAGGCATATCGTATCTTTGGTCTGACTCAAGAAAGCTTTGTCTCTCCTGTTGAAACATTTATCAACCACGTCCATCCCGATGACAGGGAGTTTGTAAAAAAATCCGTTGATAATGCACTCGCCAATAAAAAACCTTTAGACATCGATCATCGTATAATTCTTAAAGATGCAACAGTGCGCACGGTTCATGAAAGGGCTGTGGTTATATCTGATAGTAAGGGCAGGGCTGTTCAAATGGTCGGAACGGTTCAGGACATCACCGAGCGCAAGCGAGCGGAAGAAGAAGTTGTTTTATTGAAGACATTGATTTTGTCAATCAGCGAGTCCAAGGATTTACACGACGCTCTGATCGTCACACTGGAGCAGGTGTGCAGCGCAACCGGATGGATTTATGGGGAGGCGTGGATGCCTGATCCTGAGGGTAAATGCTTAGTGCGCGATCATTCATTTTACAGCAAAGTTGATACCCTGGAAAAGTTTAGCGAATTGAGCGGTAATTTTACCTTTGCTTATGGGGTAGGGCTTCCCGGACGTGCCTGGTCTATAAAAAAGCCCGTGTGGGTACAGGATGTTACCATTGATTCAAATTATCTGCGTGCGGCGATTGCCAAAGAGGCTGGACTAAAGGCAGGAGTTGCTTTTCCCATCTCTTCCGATACTGAAATAGTTGCCGTTCTTGTATTTTATATGCTCAAGACGCTCGAAAGAGACGAACGACTCGTCGGCTTTATCTCTTCTGTGGCGGTTCAACTGGGTGAGGTTATTAAACGCAAGATAGCAGAGAAAGCAGTGATGGAGAGATCGCGACTGGCAACTTTGGACGCTGACGTGGGTTTTGCTCTCATACAGAAGAGTACTTTGCGTGAAAGCTTACAATTATGCGCTGAGGCCTTGGTACGAAATCTTAATGGAGCATTTGCTCGAATCTGGACTTTCAACAGAGAAGAGAATGTGTTAGAGTTACAGAGCAGTGCAGGGATGTATACCCACATCGATGGCCCACATAGCCGAGTGCCCGTTGGCATGTACAAGATTGGTCTTATTGCTGAGGAACGCAAGCCTCATCTGACCAATAAAGTCATTGGAGATACCAGAATACATAACCAGGAATGGGCAAAGCAGAAGGGAATGGTAGCCTTTGCAGGTTACCCCCTGATAATTGAAGACCGTCTCGTGGGAGTTATGGCGATGTTTTCCAGCCAGCCACTTACAGAATTTACCCTAAGAGCGCTTGCGTCTGTGTCGGATGTAATTGCACTAGGCATTGAGCGAAAGCATATTGAAGAGACCAGAGCCAGATTATCAGAAATTACAGAGACAACAACAGATCTCGTTGGGACCGCCACAATAGATGGACGCGTACTTTATATAAACAAAGCGGGGAGAAAAGTTATTGGTATTGGTGAGAACGAGGATATTTCGAATTTGAGGATTTCTGATTGCCATCCCCAATGGGCAAGCGATCTCATTCTGAATGAGGGGATACCTGATGCAATCCGTGAAGGCGCCTGGATTGGAGAAACGGCATTTCTGAGCCGTGATGGCCGTGAAATACCGTTTTCGCAGGTAATTATTACTCATAAAAATCCGGATGGAACAGTGAGGAATCTTTCTACCATAGGACGCGATATTTCAGAGCGTAAACGTTTTGAGACGCAGATTATGTTTATGGCGAACCGCGATCCGCTTACCAACCTCCTCAATCGCCGCCGTTTCCACGAGGACTTGGATAGTTGGCTTGCGCAAGCACGGCGATTTGGAATCAAGGGGGCGGTGTTGTTTTTGGACCTTGATAATTTTAAATATATTAATGACTCGCTTGGTCATCAGGCGGGCGATAAACTCCTTATAGCTATTGCCGATCTGTTGAAAGAACGGCTGCGCGAGACAGACATACTGGCGAGGCTTGGGGGTGATGAGTTTGCCATTATCCTCCCACACGCCGATGTAAACCTTGCGGAATCGGTTGCAAATCAGATACGTGAATTGGTGCAATATCATGCCTCTGTTGAGGAAAATTATCCCCCGGGCATTACCGTTAGTATTGGCATTGCCATGTTTCCCGGTCACGGCGATACCGTGGAAACACTCCTTGCTTATGCCGATCTTGCAATGTACCGGGCAAAGGAAGAAGGGCGCAACCGTGTTTGTATCTATACACCTGAACAAAAGACACAGATTGAATCGCGGCTGGTCTGGGAGAAACGCATCCACGAGGCGCTGGATAGAGATAACTTCGTATTGTTTTTACAGCCTATTATGGATATTCGCCAAAACCTCATTATTGGGCATGAGGCGCTGTTGCGGATGATGAATGAAAAAGGTGAGGTTGTAGCTCCATCTAACTTTCTTGATATTGCAGAGCGCTTTGGGCTCATCCATGACATAGACCGTTGGGTGGTGAGAAGGGCTATCCCTCTCATTAAAAAGCTTCAGCATGATGGCAAACCCACATATCTTGAAGTTAACCTTTCCGGCAAGGCGTTTACCGATAAAAAATTATTGCCTTTGATCAGAAGTGAATTGGCCACGACGGGCATTGATCCTGTAAATATTATCTTTGAAATCACAGAAACCTCCGTTATTGAAAATATAGCCGTTGCACGGCATTTTATTGTTGAACTCAAGTCTCTGGGATGCCGTTTTGCCCTTGATGATTTTGGTATTGGATTTTCTTCGTTCAATTACCTCAAACATTTGCCGGTAGATTATCTGAAAATTGGCGGTAGTTTTGTTAGTAACCTGCCATACGACACCGTGGATCAACATCTGGTTAAGGCTATGGTGGAGGTGGCGTGTGGATTGGGGAAAAAAACCACTGCCGAGTGTGTGGAAAATGAAGAGACGCTGCGCCTGTTGCGGGAATATGGTGTGGATTATGCACAGGGCTACCATATTGGCACGCCGCGTCACATGTCTGAATTCTAAGAGGTATAAACACCCGTAGAGACAGGTTTGAAACCTGTCTCTACAACTAAAACTATGATACGTAGCGTAAGTCCGAGAAATTTTGATTGGGTGCTGTTTCCGATAATTTGCATCATTTTGACAATAGGAGTGCTTTTTGTCTGGAGTGCATCGTCTGAAAAATTTCTATTTAAACAACTCGTCTGGATTGCGATGGGACTCACCCTTTTTTTTATCCTCCTCTATTTTGATTATCTTTCCTTTGCTCATTATGCCTATATTATCTATGCATGCGTGCTCTTTCTTTTAATTCTTGTTTTGGGTATGGGAGGCGCTGTGAAAGGCTCACAGCGGTGGTTCACCATTGGTTCTTTTTCGGTTCAACCTTCTGAATTTATGAAAATTACTTTAGTGCTTACCCTCGCAAGGTTTCTCAGGTACAAGAAGTATGGGATCGGGTTGTTTGATATCGGGGTGTCTCTCCTTTTAACATTCATACCAATGGTGCTTATTATGAAACAGCCGGACCTTGGTACGGCGCTAGTACTTGTTCCCATTTTGCTTTCTATTTTATATACTGCTGGCATCAGACTTTACCACCTGTTTATGCTCATCGGTGCGGGTCTGGCTATATCACCTTTAGTCTGGATGTTTATGTTGAAATCCTACCAAAAAATGAGGATTATTGGATTCCTCTGGCCAGAGAAGGCTATGGATTGGGGGGCAGGTTATCACAGACTCCAATCACTTATCGCCGTTGGTTCGGGAGGTTTGTTTGGTACCGGATGGGGGAATGGCGTACAGAATCAGATGAAATTCCTGCCAGAACGGCATACAGATTTTATCTTCGCCGTTATTTCTGAAGAGTGGGGGTTTTTACGGGCTTGTTTTGTTCTGTTTCTTTATATCATGTTCCTCACGTGTGGTATTGGTATTGCGCGAAGCACACGTGAACCTTGTGGAAGACTCATAGTGATCGGGCTTGTCACTATGTTTGCAACGCAGATTGTAGTCAATGTTGGCATGTCCCTCGGGATTGCCCCCATTGTGGGGATTACGCTTCCTTTTATCAGCTACGGGGGTTCCTCTATGCTCACGTCCTTTATTGCCCTCTCCATCATTTTTAACATCAAGATGCGTTCGAAGATCGATCTTGCATCGGAACACCATTACAAAACAATCCGGTAGAAGGTAATTGCCCGATTTATGACGTTGCCTCAATGTAGGGGTTGAAGATTTTCAACCCCTACTTTATTGATTCGAAACGGGACTTGCTTAATATTTAAATTCTTATTATGATAAAACCACTATGAATGATTTGAAACATTTTGTGACAGAAAACATATTGCCGCTGGTGGAAATGCCGGGACAGTATATCGGGGGTGAGTGGAACTCCGTTGTTAAGAATCACGCTGAAATCGACGTAAAAGTCGCACTGGCATTCCCCGATACCTATAGTATAGGCATGTCTCATCTGGGGATTCAGATTCTTTACGGACTCCTCAACGAACGTGAAGACACGGTCTGTGAGCGGGTTTTTGCCCCTCTGGATGACATGGAGTCCCTCATGAGGAAGCACAAAATTCCGTTATTTTCGCTGGAAACATACACGCCTTTAAGAGAATTCGACCTGGTGGGTTTTTCGCTCCAGTATGAGTTGTCTTATACCAATGTCTTAAATATGTTAAACCTCTCAGACATTCCTATCATGGCCTCCGAACGTGATGAAACAGTTCCGCTCATCATTGCAGGCGGGCCTTGTGCTATCTCTCCGGAGGCAGTTGCAGATTTTATCGATATTTTTCTTGTGGGTGATGGG
>MHZD01000076.1 GCA_001828645.1 Planctomycetes bacterium RIFOXYC2_FULL_41_27
CAGGAATTTACAAACAGCATACTACCAAATAAAATGAGAATATGCAGTATTAAATAAAATATTTAGCTAAACTAACTCAAAAGCAGCAATGCTTATTCCAATACCAACTTGAAAACAGTCTACAAGAAGCTTTTGGATGTTGTTATAAAATTTATAATTCTTTTAGTACTGTGAGATACAACTTATATTTAACATGAATAATTATATGAACTACTTACCTGTTTTAAGAATTGGTATTCTTTAATAGTCTACGCTACTAGGTTCGTATATTTTATACATAAGATATATATAGGATTGGATTTATATTATATTTTTAAATGATGAAACCACTAATATAAATTGGTTGATTTTCGCCATAATGAATGACCCCCTAGACTTCTCTATTTCTTCTTTTCAAAAAATTGAAAATCCTTGTTTTATCTATATATTCCGTTATAATCTCGAAAATTTATCAAACCCGATTACGATATTTAAATTTATCATGTATAGAATTAATAAATATCATTTTAATGATTTTAAATGTCAGGCAAGTCTGCACAAGTCTAATTACGCAGTCCTAATCAATACATCAGAAAAGGGTATAAAATACTCACCCGACTTTGATTTTTCAGGAGAATATTACCTATTAAAGGACCTTAATCACCTCCAGATACCTATTGCCTACGACTTTGGACAGGGAGAGTTATTCAGGGATGAAAAATTCTTAATCAAACAAAATTTTATTGTATTGCAACACGTCAATGGATACGATCTTGTGGATTATTTTGCAGAAAAGGCTGTGGAAAACACCAAAACCGTTGAGGAAGCCGTCAAATTGTTCATTAGCATTTGTGATCCATTGCAGTACCTTCACAACAAGCGCTATGTTCATTGCGATTTAAAACCAGGACACTTGATTCTCAACCAAAAAACAGGGCTGGTACACCTTATCGATTTTGAACTATCCATTAAACAGGGAGGGATTATTAAAGGAATTAGCAAGGAATATGCGTCACCAGAACAACTGCAGATGCTAACCTATCTCAAGGACTTACCTAGAAAGGTTCATTACGAGGCTATTTCTTCTACTATTCGACTTGATGGCAGGACGGATCTTTATTCTATCGGTTTAATTCTCTATCAAATAGTAACAAAGAAATTATGGCAGACAGAAAAAGTCTTACCCAGTCAAATAAACAATCATATACCCCAGAAATTGGAAGAAATCATAAAGGGACTATTAGAGGTAAACGCATCTAACAGAATCCCTTCTGCGGAAGAATTAAAAAAGGCGTTGAGCGGCATCTGAACTCATTTACATTTTTATATGCTTATAGAAAAACCCATGAAATACGCTATCTTATCAGATATACATGGCAATGTAGATGCCTTACTCGCTGTAATTAAAGAAATTGCCGAAAAGGAAATCCCCATTGACAACCTTTTAATAGCGGGCGATATTGTTGGCTATGGCGCATCACCAAACGAGTGCTGTGATATTGTGCGATTTTTCATGTATGGCAGAAAGAAAGTGGGTTTAGAAATCATTTCTAAAATCATAGATCAACCATATCTCGACTCCGTGCAAAAGGAAAACTTGCTGAAGGCAATTATATCATTAGAAAAAAAGGGTATAACTATCGGCGGGAATCATGATAAAGAGGCCTCCGGTGAACCATCCCTTACTAGCGAGATGAACCCCATAGCAAAGACTGCGGTAGACTGGACAAAAGGGGCACTCGCGAAAGAAAACATAAAATTCTTGCTAAGACTTCCTCTCAGAATAAAATTTAGCAAGGAGGGATTTGAGATTGTACACAGCACACCTGCCTACCCACAAGGATATGATTATGTCAGGAATGCAGGCGCACTAAAGTATGCGACTTTATGGTCAAAAATAACCTTTGGGGGGCATACGCATCGGCCGGCGGCTTATATTTATACAAAGGAAATAAGAACCGTAAACGCCTCCGTCCTGATTCCAGCAGATAATTATGATATGCGGCTTATGCTTATCGAAAAACAGTCGACAAATAAAGTTGAATCTTTCGATATAGATTTCAAAAAAGAATGGAAATATTACGTCAATGTGGGTTCGGTGGGACAGCCAAGGGATGGAAATCCACATGCATGCTATGTGGTATTTAATTCTGTTTCAAAACGTATCCAGCTTAAGCGAGTACCCTATAATACAGAAGTTGCATCCAGAAAAATCAGTGAAGCAGGCTTGCCCAGTGAATTAGCACAAAGAATTTTAAAGGGTTCCTAAGCTGAATTCTCACCAAAAACAAACGACCCGCTCTTTCCGCCTGATTTTTTCACAAGGTGGATATCGCTAATTACCATCCCCTTATCCACGGATTTGCACATATCGTATATGGTAATTGCACAGATAGAGGCAGCGGCGATCGCCTCCATTTCCACGCCAGTTTTTCCGGTAACCCGAATCTCTGAAAGTATGTCAATGGTATCCGTTGAATTATTCGTATAATCAATCTTCACACTCGTTAAGTTAAGCGGATGACACATCGGAATAAGGCTGGATGCCTGCTTTGCCGCCATTATACCAGCAACCCTTGCCACCTCAAAAACATCCCCTTTTTGTATCTTTTTGTCCATAATGAGGCGGAAGGTCTCCGGCTTCATCGTAATCTTCGCGTGGGCAGCGGCAACCCTATCGGTAATTTCTTTATTACTGACATCCACCATGCGGGATGCGCCCTGTTCGTCAAAATGGGTTAGTTGTGTCACGTGTTTACTACCTACCTCTCACTTTTGTCTATCCCCCCACCTGATGCATAACCACATGCCCTTTGCCAGCATGTACAGAAGGCTTCAGATTCGCCGCACGGATAAATGCATCGGTGAGTATTTCTTCGGTAGGATTATTTCTGAGAATAGCCTTCAAATCCACCTCTCCGCCTGACAATAAGCAGGAACGCAATTTCCCATCGGAGGTTAAACGGAGCCGATTACAGGAGCCGCAAAAGGGTTGGCTCACAGCGGATACAAATCCCAGTGTTCCCATAGCTCCTTTGATTTTATAAAGCTTTGCAGCGCCGCTGCCAAACATTGGAGGAGGCAGCGCTATGAGTTCGTTATTTCTCTCGATAATATCAATAATATCAGGCATCGGAATAAATCTATCATCAGAGGCAAGGCTTTCCTTGTTCATCGCCATATACTCAATAAAACGCACTTCAAGGTCTCTTTCCAGGGTAAGCCTTGCAAAATCTTCAAATTCATCGTCATTTATCCCCTTCATGGCAACCACATTGATCTTCGTATTTTTAAATCCCAATGTAAGGACTTCTTCGATCCCATCCAGGACGTCTCGTAGCTTCCCGCCCCTTGTGATCCTTTCAAACTTTGTTTCTTCCAGGCTATCGAGGCTTATGTTTAACCTTAACAAACCTGTTTCCTTCAGTAACTTTGCGTAATTTTTCAGATAAATGCCGTTCGTCGTTATTGACAGGTCTTCGATACCCTGGATTTTTCCCAGCATACACAACAGGTTTTCGATACCTCTTCGGGCAAGGGGTTCTCCTCCTGTCAGGCGAAAGCTCTTAATTCCCAACTTAACGGCATGTTGCACAACGGTAGCAATCTCCTCGTAAGTAAGAATATCTTTATGCTTTGCGAGTTCCAACCCATCCTCTGGCCTGCAATAAATACATCGAAGATTACAGAGTTCGGTTACAGATATTCTTAATCGATTTATCCTTCTAAAATATTTATCAACGATCTTCATGGTATGAAATCTTTATGTATTTTCCGTGTTATAATTCGTCTTGGGTATAATTTGGTATTCCTTCATCTTTCGCCATAAGGTTGTGGTAGAGATTCCCAGATTACTGGCGGCATTCTTCCGGTTCCCGGCACACCTCTGCAGGGACTCGATAATTGTCTTTCTTTCCTGCTGTGCCAGGGCAGCCCGAATTCCCCCTGTTTCTGACATAATATCCATAATATCTGCTGGCAGTGTACTTTGTAACGCCAAGTCGTCAACGGTAATCTTCTCGCCTCTTACCAAAGTAACTGCCCTCTCGATTACATTTTCCAATTCCCTGACATTCCCCGGCCATGGATAGTTCTGGAGTAACGATGACGCATCACCAGATATCTCAGGTGGTTTCCTTCCAAGCTTGTTCGAGTATACATTCACAAAATAGTTGGTTAAAACAGGAATATCTTCTTTTCTTTCCATCAGAGGCGGCAGGTGAATTCTGATGACATTAAGCCGATAAAACAAGTCTTTTCTAAACGTTCCATTTTTCGTGGCCACGTCAAGGTCTTTGTTTGTCGCTACAATGACCCTGACATCAAGATTAATCGGTTTATTGTCTCCTACCCTTCGTATCTCGCCGTTCTGCAAAAACCGAAGCAGTTTGACCTGACTCGAAAGCGAAACCTCGCCGATCTCATCCAAAAATAAGGTGCCTCCCTGCGCCTCTAAAAAGATGCCTTTTTTATCTTTCACCGCCCCCGTAAACGAACCCATAACGTGTCCAAACAATTCGCTCTCCTGCAAATTTTCGGGTAAAGCGCCACAATTCACCACAACAAACGGCTTATTACTCCTGCGGCTATTATCATGGATGGCACGCGCAACCAATTCCTTTCCCGTCCCGCTCTCTCCTGTAATCAGAACTATACTTTCACTATTTGTCAATTCCATAAGAATGTTCAAGACCCGCATCATCACGGGAGAATTGCCAATAACACCTTCGAACTTGTACTTTTCTTTAATCTCTTTTTGGAGATCGTTGGCCTTCTCAGACAACCGTTTCTTCTCTAACGCCCGTTCAATTACTGAGAGGATATCGGGCAATTGAAAAGGTTTGGTAACGTAATCATAAGCGCCTTTTTTCATTGCCAGAATGGCGCTGTCAATTGTTCCAAATGCGGTCATAACGATAACCTCTGTGGATGGATTATCATGCTTAATGCACGATAAAACTTCCAGGCCATCCATGTCTTCCATCTTTAGATCCACAACAACCAAGTCGAATACATGAGCTTTTTGCAATTTCACGGCCATTTCTCCGCTCCAGACGCTTTCAACATGATAGCCAGCCCTCTTAAAGGCAATTACCAGAGATTCCCGCATATTTTTTTGATCTTCAACAACCAGAATATTAAACATAGTTCCTTGACAACCTCAAACTAACACGGTTTTAATTTGTTTGTTTTTTATCGGTAATCGGATTGTAAATGACGTCCCTTTATTTCGCTCGCTCTTTACATTAATAACACCGCCGTGATTATCTACGATACGGTGTACAATGGGAAGTCCCAATCCTGTCCCCTTTGTTTTTTTCGTGGTGAAAAAGGGCTCAAAAATCTTTTTCATAATTTCTGGAGGGATTCCTTCTCCCGTATCTGCAACTACGATTTCTATCTCTTCATTATTCGGCACATTCGGTCTTCTTACATGAATGTGAATTTTTCCACCACGCGGCATGGCATCAATAGAATTTACCAATAAATTCCAAAAGACCTTCCGGATCCAATTCTGATCTAAATAAACTTTTGGGATATTGTTTTCATAGACCTTTATTATTTTGATCCTTTCATTAAACCTTTCATCCTGCTCTAACAGAAGCAATGTTTCATTAATAATCGCAAGAATATCGCTCTTGGCGAAATGATATTCTGCAGGGTGCGCAAAAGTCAGGAAGTTGGTAATAATGTTATTGAGCCGATCGGTTTCCTCGGCCACCATCTCAAATAACTTTTGATCATCACCATCCAGGGCCAAGTCCCGTTTCAACATACACACCGAATTCGATATGGCCCCCAGGGGGTTCCTGATCTCATGGGCAATGGAAGCAGCCAATTCTCCAATGGAAGCCAAACGTTCAGAACGCCGTATTTGATCTTCTATCTTTTTCCTATCCGTGATATCCCTGATAATTCCTTCAACGCCAATAATACTTCCATTTTTATTTTTAATCGGATAAGTATTTTGGGAGAGACAGAGTTCTTTCCCGTTTTTACAATAAACTCTGTATTCTAAATCTTTTGAAACATTTAGCTCATCATCGAGTATTTTCTGCATAGTTTCCCTGACCAACTTCTCATCATCTTTGTGAATCATATCGGTAGCGAGAGAAGGTGTGTCATAAAATTCCTGAGGAAAATATCCAGTCACCTTCTGGAGCGCCTTATTAAGGAACAAATATCTTCCCGTTTTGTCCACCCTGAATATCACGTCTTCAATGTCTTCGACCAGGTTCCTGTATTTCTCCTCAGACTCCTTAATCTTATCAAAAAGACGCGTGTTGTCAATTGCAATGGCCAACTGTGGGGCAATCTTGCTGACGAAATCAAATAACTGGTTTTCAGAAAAATTATTAACCTTTCTGCTTCCGAAATTAACGCTCCCAATAGTTTCACCCTTGTATATCAACGGGAGCGCCATGCGTGATTTAATTCCCTCTTTATATAAAATGGGGTCTGTAGAGAATGCCCCCCGGGATGTATCATTAACCATATAAACTTCACCATCATCCACAACTTTTCCCGCCAGCGTTCCATATTTAGAGTAATGCATACCCTCCTCTAATCCGGACCTGTCGTAATCCTTTGAAACTGCAAAAACGAGAAATTCTTCTCTCTTGTCGTCAAGTAAGGCAACACTCATTCTATCAAAATCGATTACCTTGTTAAGTTCCGCAGTGAGAGATTTAAACACTTCTCTAATGTCCAGTTTCGAGGCGAGAATTTTGTTGATGTTATTAACGATATCCTTCTCTTGCTCTATCCGCTTCCTTTCGGTCAGATCGATAATAATTCCCTCGTATCCGACAACATTGTTTCGTTCATCTCGCCTGAGATTGCTCGTCATCAGACAGGGTACCTTGATACCGTCTTTCCTTTTTAATTCCACCTCATAATCCTTGATAAAACCGTTTCTATATACCATCTCCTTGATTGTTTTACCTTCATCGGGATTAAAGAATAAATGTTGTGCGAGGTTTAGTTTTAGAATTTCGTTTTTCGATTCGTAACCAAACAGGTCAATGCCTGCCTGATTAATATCTATGAAATGACATTCAGGGTCGCAGAAAAAAACAACGTCTTTACTGGTCTCAAAAAGACGTCTATATTTCTCCTCTGATATCCTTAGTTTCCGTGTTCGCTCTTCAACAATTTTTTCCAGCCGTACCGTATAATCCTGAAGCTCCAGTTCTAAGAGTTTTTGTTTTGTGATGTCTCTTGTTATCGTTACAAAACCGATTGGTTTCCCATCAGTTGCACACCGGGTTGTAAATGTGCTGTATCCTGTAAACATTTCTCCATTTTTACGAACCAATTGCATCTCGTTTTTATATATGCCGGTTTGCAATGTTGTCTCCAGTATCTTTCGAACCTTGCCAGATTCAACATCCATTTTTGCATGCAATATTTGGATATTTGATTTTAGAATTAATTCCTCTGTCTCATATCCGTATATCCGTTTTGCGCCTTCGTTGAATGCCAGGATATTTCCATCAAGATCACTGGCAATGATTGCGTGTTCGGTAGAACTGACCAGAATGCTGTTTAAAAAATTTGTTGTTTCCTGCAGCTTTGAGGTCTTTTCCTGCACCGACTCGGCCATCACATTGAATGCATCTCCCAACTCCTGAACTTCATCCTGTGTCTTTATCGTTACCCGTTGAGATAAATCCCCTGAGGACATTCTACGAGTTGCCGTCGTTAATCCCATAATCGGCCTGGCAATCTTTTGCCCAATTAAAAAGGCAAATGCAATCCCTACCACTGCCAGGATTACTCCGGTAATGGTTAAATAAGAGAATATCTTTGTGAAGGGATTCTTTAAATTTTTCATCGCCAGAGACACTTCATCGGTGCTCATTTCCGTAATGACACCCCATTTAAGTTCTGGAAGCCAATACCATACCCCCAATACCTTTTGATCTCTGTAGTTCGTGTAACCTTTCATATCAAATCCATCGATACCCTTCAAACACGCCTCCGCACTCCTCGTAAATTTTTTGGTTTGCGGCTCCACAATTGCCAATTCCATCGTTGTTCTCTTCGTGATTAACCCAATTTTCTTTAATTGATCGGCAAATTTAGATTCGGTAATCATCAAACCATGCTGGTTGATTATATAGGCGTCGTAACTACCACCATGTATCTCCTGCATCTCATTATTCAGAACGGACAGGTCAGCCTGAAATACCATCACCCCTGCCACATGACCATCTTCATTCTTTGCAGGCGCAAAGATATACATGGCTGGTAATTGCCCGGATCTGTTCCCAACCTCGTCAGCATCATAAAAAACAGCGGAGACAATGTCAGAAATGTAGGTCTTACCGGTAAGAGCACGATTAAAACCCTGAATATCAGATATGTTTAAACCGATTAGCTTGTTATCCGCCGATATCCTGATATTACCGGATACATCGCTAATCATAAATCTGTGAAACAGGGCATCGTATGGTATATGAGAAAGGAATTTAGAAACAGTATCAGCATCCGCTTTCGTTAAATTAACAGCCTCTGCTACTAGTGGATTGTTAGCAATGCGTTCTGCAGTTGTCTTCAGCTTATGTAGCCACTCATTCACCTGAGACACCTTCTTTGAGCCGATCGATTGCAAATTGCTAAT